>DAOWNO010000320.1 GCA_030642525.1 Candidatus Aegiribacteria sp. | reverse complement strand
GCAGTCCTCCATCAGCAAGGATCGAGAGCATTTCAGACGGAAGAGCGGGAAAATCAAATGCTCTGCCTCCTATTCTGATGATACCCTCTGAAGGATCAACTTCGACTTCATCTCCCTTATTATAGGCTTCAACCGCTTCATAACTCTGTACAAGAAGAAGCCCCTGATTTATCGCGCTTCTGTAGAATATTCTAGCAAATGACTTAGCTATCACTGCTTTAACTCCCACATATCGAAGGCCAAGCGAGGGCTGTTCTCTGCTGGATCCGCATCCGAAATTCTCTCCCGCGATTATGATGTCTCCGGATTTTACAGACTTCGCGAAGGCGGGATCAAAGTCTTCAAGCAGATGCTCGCGGATCTCAGGACCTGTGGAACATGTGTATGTGTATTTACCCGGAAAAAGCAGATCTGTGTTGATATCATCCTGTCTGTAACAAAACACCTGCATTACAGCACCTCCCTGGGGTCTGTGATTCTACCGGTTATGGCGGATGCCGCAGCCGTCTCCGGGCTGGAGAGGTAAATCTCGGCATCCTTCTCCCCCATTCGACCCTTGAAATTCCTGTTTGCTGTTGAAAGACACTTCTCGTCAGGCGCCAGTACTCCCTGGTGAGCTCCAAGACAGGGGCCGCAGCCCGGAGGAAGAATCACCGCTCCGGCTTCAACAAAGTCCTGAATAAGTCCCATCTGCATGGCCTTCAGGTACTCTTTTCTGGATGCCGGACCGACAATCAGTCGAACATCGCTGTGAACAGTACGCCCCCGAAGAATCTTTAAAGCGGCTTGAAAATCCTCAACGCGTCCATTAGTGCATGTTCCAATAAACACCTGATCTATTCCGGTCTCCGGAAGTTCCCGGACAGGAATCACATTATCTACCTGGTGCGGACAGGCAACCACTGGAACAATATCCGCAAGATCGTATTCAACCGATCTTGCGTACTCCGCGTCATGATCACTCCAGACTGCTGCGCTAATGTCAACTTCCATGCTTTCCAGGTATCTGTTAGTTACCGAATTGGCCGGGAATGCAGCAATCTTGGCGCCCATCTCGATTCCCATATTGGCGATTGTCATTCTGTCGCAGATCCTCAAACCGGCAACAGCGGGACCATTGAATTCAACAGCCATATAGTTCGCTCCGCCGGCTCCGATATCACCGATAATCGTAAGAATAAGATCTTTTGCAGAAACTCCGGCAAGAAAACCGCCGGTAATATCAATATTTATCGTTTCAGGTACTTTGAACCATGTTTTGCCGGTTATCCAGATCCCGGCTGCTTCAGTCCGGTCTATGCCTGTCGCGAAGCAATTGAATGCACCGTAGGTACACGTATGGCTGTCACTGCCGACAACAATGGACCCTGGTTTGACAAGCCCCATCTCCGGTAGAACCTGGTGACAAATACCTGTCCCGATGTCGTAGAAATGTCTGATTCCCTGCTCCTGGACAAATTTCCTGATTTTTCTATGACCTGCGGCATTCTTGCTTGAAGCAGCTGGAATGACATGATCAAGCACAATTGCAAGTCTGTCCGGATATCGAAGTTTACTGCCGGGGACTGTTGCTTCGAATTTCCCGATTATCGCGGAACTGTTATCATGCGTAAGCACATAATCAGGTTCCACGAATATGATTTCTCCTTCCCTGACTTTTCTCCCGGCAGCACGGCCGAGGATTTTCATCGCAAATGTTTCACCCATGATTTAAAAGCCCTTCGAAGAATAGCAGCATACCTGCACTTAATCGATTCATTATAGTATGAATTATACAACCGGTTCCTGGAGTAGTAACCCCGCCCTGGAAAAGAGCACTTCTGGTGAGAGGATCAGATGAGATCAATTACGGGCAGAGAAAGTATTGAGGATTCATGTGCCAGTATACTCACGGACGAATCCAACCTGGCCGGAGCATGGTGCGATAAAGCTGTCTGGCCTGAAACCGCGAAAGAGGCACAGGCATTTATACGGAAGTCCGCAAAAGATGGAATTTCCGTCACGGTCTCCGGAGGATTGACAGGAATCGCGGGAGGCGCACTGCCTGAAGGAGGCGCGGTTGTTTCAACATTATCCATGAAAAAGGTTGAATATGATGATAATGGGTTGATTACAGCCGAAGCAGGTGTAACGATCGAGGAACTCCACCGATTCATTTCATCCACAGCCGGAGAATTCTTCTACCCGCCGGATCCCACTGAAGAAACTGCTTCTATCGGCGGCACTATCGCCACGGATGCATCGGGCGCAGACAGTTTTCTATACGGCTCAACAAGAGAATGGATCAGAAAGCTCGAACTTGTTCTCCCCTCCGGAAAACTTCTGGAGATCGAAAGGGATCAGTACAGATTTGAAGGTTTAACCTGCAGGCACCCCGATATCGGAACCCTGACCCTGCCGGAACTCAGCAGAAAACAGCCTTCAAAGAACGCTGCCGGATACTGCATGCATCCCGATATGGATCTGATTGATCTGTTCATCGGCTCCGAGAGTACTCTGGGACTGATAACCAGAGCCTGGCTGAAGCTCGCTCCGGTTCCGTCTTTCCTGTTCGATCTGACAGTTTTCCCTGAGGATTTCACATCATTCTGGAATCTGTTTGAAAATCTGTTCAATGCCGGCGATTCTCTGAGGATAAGGGCAATGGAAATGATGGATGACCGCTGCATCGATTTCATACGATCTCATCCCGGAGACTTTCCCCTCCCTCCTGAAAATGCCCACTGCGCACTTCTTCTCAGAGCAGAAGCACACAATGATGACCAGCTGGATGAAGCGCTGATCACAATTGATGACTTGCTG
>DAOWNO010000165.1 GCA_030642525.1 Candidatus Aegiribacteria sp. | reverse complement strand
TCTTCGACTTCTTCAACAACTTCTTCAAGGTCTTCCTCAGCCTCTTCAAGGCCTTCCTCAGCCTCTTCTAAGCCTTCCTCAGCCTCTTCAAGCGGTTCTTCTGTGACTTCTTCAACAACCTCAGGGGTTTCTTCTACTGCTCCAGTAGTTTCTTCGGTTGCTTCAGGAGTTTCGGTTGCGTCGTCTGCAGGCTTTTCACCACAGCCAGCTGCAAGAACAAGAAGGAAAGCCATAAGAATTCCTGTAATTAAATATCTCATGATAGCTCCTTTCAGTTTTCAAATTGATTTTTCAGAGTTTTTCTGTTGAAGACCCCCCGCTTCATACACAAGGATAACAAATAAGACACGTTCAAGTTAATGTCAAGAAGAAAACCGGGCTCGCCGATCTACTCCAGGAAAAGGGTTTTGATATGCCCGAATGTGGATTGATTCAAAGCTACAGTATTCAATTCCACCTCATAAATGATATCAGAAAAATTGTCTCCCACCCAGAAGTTGTTCCCATCAAACATAAGAGCCGACGCATGGAAACTGCCTGATATTCCACTCAGATCAAAAATATCAATAATAGTACCGGTAGTTGTTACTTCAACAATAGTTCTGTTGTTTCCGGTGGTGAAGAACAGATTGGTTCCATCATACGCCATATCTCCAAGTCCTGAATACGGAACTGAAAAAGAACTCTGAACTGAACCATCTGTGCTTATCTCGTAGATCGTCTGATTACCGCGACATGACATCCACAAATTGCTTCCATCCCAGGTCAGCCCGATGTTGTATGTTCCCGGACAGGTAAAAGTAGAAACATAGGCTCCGGAAGTCGTATATTCATACACTTCTCCGGGGGATGAAGTACCCGGAAGGAACATTCCCCATAAATTCGTTCCATCGAAAGTTGCACCGTTTGCGTTATCGCCACCCGGTTCACTGGGCTTGAACTGGCTCAATACTACTCCACCGGTTGTGATCTCATAGAAACCATCGTAAGATCCGCCTAGAAGCCAGAGGTTCGTTCCGTCCCAGGCCAGCCCGTTTGTGTACTGATCCGGACTGCTGAAACTTGATAGAACGTTGACATCACCTGCAGCAGCCAGAACCGAAAGAACAAGAATACCAATATAAACATTTCTCATCACAGCCTTCTCCTTAAGCTTGCATCGTTGCGCCATCACAACACAACAATTAATAATACAACTTCTACTTGATAATTACCAGTGGTTCTGATTACATTTTCAAATGCAGATATTTCTTGAAAGCGGGGTCTTGGGCTTGCTCAATCAGGAAATAGTGAGTTGATCTTCAGCGTATTTTTGAAATGCACTTTCGCTATGCTGTCCAGAACATCTGATCCGTACTTATTTACGAATTCTCTGCAGACCGAATCGGTTTTTTTTCCGGAACCAGGCATGGTTTTAATTCCATAACGATCTGTAATGACTTTCAGACCATCGAGATACGCATCTCTCGCGAGTATTGATGCAGCTGCTACTGCCGCATCGGATTCCCCCCTTACGCGAAGGTCCAGTTCGTAATCGCCGGCAGGAAGCAGATATCTGATTCTCTTTTCAGGACAGAACTTATCAATAATGATTCTTCGTGGCATCCGAACATTCTTCAACAGTCGGGATATCGCTTCCGCATGACATTCAGCCAGAAGATCAAGACTGTTCTTTCCGGACATTTTCAGTTGAACGAACCTTCTGTTGTATTCGGCTGGATTTACTGAGATCACAATTGAATATTCCGGTGCGATACTCCGTATTTCTCCGGCGTATTCCCTTATTACTTCATCAGTGAGTTTTTTGGAATCAGTAACACCAATATTCTGTAACCCGGATGCGAACTTGGCATCAGCATACACCGCCGCTACTGTCAGAGGCCCCATATAATCACCTTTTCCGGCCTCATCGGTACCGATCCATGTTTCATCCGGCAACTGTGTCTCGTCAGTTAACAGCAACTCTTCAATTTTCTTAATGAGAACTGCGTCACCACCGGCCTGAATTACTGTGAATCCTTTATTCTTTGAATAATAGAAGTTGAATCTGCAGCTGTCAGCACCATCGGTAAACCTGATCTGGATTCCATTGACCAGGTCCCTCCGGTTTTCCAATCGTATTCCGTCTCTTCGAAGAATCCTGACTGTGTTATCAACAAGTTTTATCAACTCGCTCAAAGAGGTTACTCAATCTCCGGGGAATATACGGGAAAACCAGGGTTATCCACCTCAATTGGAGTTCCAGTGGTGTATTCCTCAAGCACACATACGATTTCTCCAATAACAATAGCGCTTCGCATGAGAACAGGCAAATGACGATCATCATCAGTGAGCCATATCCAGATTTCCCCCTGCTGGTCAAATATCCCCTGCGATCTGAGTTCAGGCTGAACCATGATGCAGTCGAACTCACCAGCCGGAACCCTGATATGATCACGCTCATACACGACTACTTTCAGAGGGTAATTGTCGTTATCAATATGGCTGTCTATATGGTAGGAGTGTCCGACTTCGAGAGGAAGAGTCCGCGCGAAGTACAGGCAGCTCAGAACATCAAGCGCATGGGCCGGGATTTCCATAGCCATAAGTGTGGAGTCTGTTTCGTCAGGATAGTAGACCATTCCAGCATCCTGATCGAACAGAACTTCTTCCTGATATTTAAAATTCCCTTCATGAAGATTCTTGAAAAATCTTAGCGTATGGAATTGAACAATATCAAGCAAAGCCTCATTTAAATCATTAACTTCGAAGAAAGCACCGAACGCAGGGTTTGATTGAGCTGTCGCGGATATTCTATAAGCCAGTAATCCACCGTACTGCTCGGGTCCTGTTACAGCGAGAATCGCAGTTCCAGCTTTAAGAATGCCGTATTCAACACTGAATTCAAGCCTTTCTCCCGGACCGAAAGCTCTATTTTCCACATACCTGGGTAAATATTCATCGATGAAGATAACTTCGGTTGAATCAGAATCAGAAAGAAAAAGACTTAAAATAAGGAATATTGCTGTCATAATTTGCTCGCTCCTTTTTTATTAGGTATCCGCAAACCGGAAAGATGTTCCTTCCCGGAAAGTGTCTGGAGAACTTCTTCCCATTTTTTTCCAATAACCGGATAACTGAATCCGGACACGCATTTATTCCTGGCTTTTCTGCCCATCCTCAATGCCATGGCTGGATTATCAAACAGGAAACCAGCCTGTGCGGCAAGCTGTCTGTAATTACCCGGAGAATGAAAAAGTCCCGTTTCACCATCATTAACCAGGTCCAGAAGACCATTTGTCGCTGCTGCAAGCACCGGCAGGCCAGTGCTCATTATTTCCATTACAGCTCTTGATACTACTTCACTTCCAAGGCTGGTCACAACACCTATGCCGCCCCTTGAGAGGATTTCCATGATATTATCTATCCTGCCCGGCAGGCTCAGCCTGTTCTCAACACCCAGATCCCCTGCAAAAGCAAGCAATTCTTCCTGAGACTGCTGAGATGGAGACCCAATAATAGTAGCATGTACGTTATCAGGAAGCATTGTAAGTGAGCGGATCAGTGTTCTATGGCCTTTCATAGGACTTAATCTTCCTATTGAGATTAGCAGGCGGGGGAGCGTTTCCATATGCTTCACAGGAGAAAACAGTTCTGTATCAACAGGATGGAAAATAACTTCAATTTCTCCCTTCCTTTCTCCTGCATACCCTCTTTCAACCATGAATCGGGATGGAAAAACCACCAGATCAGTTCTGTTGTCAATGATTCTCCAGAATCTCCCTGTACGGGGCTTTCTGATGTCACATCTTATTCGGACCATAGGAATATCGCTGACTGCGAGGGCACACGCAGTCTGACCGTCAGCTCTTGTTGTACAGATAACGTCAGGATCAAACCCCTTTACAAGTTTTTTCATGGGAATCAAACCTGTGACTATCGCGGATTTACGCAGACACAGCCCGGCAACTTCTATTCTCTGTCTTGCAGCTTCAATGGAGACAGGGCCGCCCGGTTCGGTTTGAAGGAGTACTGTATGGTCGAGTTCATTCATCATTCTGGCCAGAGCAATGCCTCCGGCAGCAGAAGCATCAACTCCATGACAGTTAACAGTTACCAGAACTCTCAAGAAATCCTCCCCTGTTTTTTCTTCATGGTTGACATGGTATAATCGTATCTGTCAATGCAGCAATATACCAAAGAAAAGAGAGATAGATGAACCGATTTCCGCCATCGGATAGAATGACTTCAATCAGAATGCCGCCCATATCCGCAATAATGCGCAGGATAGCGTATCTGCGATCAGAGGGAGCGAAAATCTACAGTATGGCTCAGGCAGTGCCATGGTACTCACCTCCTGTTCCGTCTCTTGAAAAGCTAGCTGACAAGTTGAGTGATCCGTCTCTTCACAGATACAGCCCGGATCCTGGTTATCCATCGGCAAGGTTTGCGGTAACCGAGGATTTCAGAAAGCGAAGATCAATCGATCTGGATTCAGCAGGCGAACTGCATCTTACCTGCGGAGCAAGCCAGGCGTTTCTAAGTGCTCTCTTAACCGCAACATCAGCGGGAGATACTGTTGCTGTTCTGGAACCGTATTATTTCGATCATGTATTCGCCATCAGATTCAGCAATCTTGATCTTTGTTCAATTCAAATGATCGAGGAAGACGATGATTGGAAAATACCTCTGGATGAACTGGATAGAGTTCTCCCGGAGGTTTCCGCTCTCGTCCTCGTTAATCCAGGTAATCCCACCGGGAAAGTTATCTCTGACAGCAATATGAAGAAGATAGTGGAAATGACTGAGAATTCAGGTACGTTCCTGATCCTGGATGAAACTTATGAACGGTTTGTGTTCACCGGCGATAAATGGCATCCATGGCAGAAAGAACGTCCGCGACATGTGATGACTATCGGCAGTTTTTCGAAGAGTCTCGGCATGCCGGGATGGAGAATCGGATATTTATTCGGTTCGGCAGACTTACTGAAGCAGGCGCTCAAGGTCCAGGATTCCGTGGTGATATGTCCACCTTCACCTTCGCAATTCCTGCTTGAAACAGCACTTCTGGAAGTGAACTGGATATCGAAGATGTCTGAAGGTGTAAAACGGAGGCTTGAACTCTGCAGGACTGCATTGAGCGGCAATAGCTCCTTTTCATGGGGGAAAGCGGGTGGAGCATTCTTCACGCTTGCCTCATATAAAAGCAGTATGACTTCACAGGAAGCCGCCATGTACATTCTGGATGAGTATGGTATAGGCACCATACCGGGCTCGGCATTCGGACCGGCTGGAGAAGGACATTTGAGGATCAGTTTTGGCTGCCTTTCGGACGAAGAGCTGGAACCGGCAATGGACATTCTTTCAGGAGTTACTTTTCCAGAATAACCCTTGCCTGTAAATTAAACCAGCACTTCACTGCGATGTGCCC
>DAOWNO010000144.1 GCA_030642525.1 Candidatus Aegiribacteria sp. | reverse complement strand
TTCTCACAAATTACTTCTCCTGTTCTTTGCCGGAACAGCTCTTGCCACTTTTTTTCTGGTAAAACCAAAACCCTCTTTCTGGCTTTCTGTTTTTCCCCTGATAATCATTGCAGGCGTAAGGACTTTCCAGTTTGGAGAGTTCAATCCAGCAACAGTAACCATTGCTATGGCAGTATTTGCATTTATCTATGTTGTAGATAGAATCTCTTTGCGCAAGCCGCTTTTTGTACCATCTCCATATCTTGTGTTTTTCATTATTGCTATACTCATTCAAGTGAGCAGCGTATTTATTTCTATTCACATTCACGAGCAGTATACATGGAATGCAATCCGGGATGGCAGCAGTCTTTTTCTGTTTTTTCCACTGGCGGTGATAATTCCTTCCATTTGCACGACTGAGAGTAGAATCGATCAGCTGCTTCGTGCTATGATGGTATCTCTTTTGATAGCGGCGGCTTTCGGGGTATTCCAGTTTCTTACAATCACCGGTTTCTCAAGAATTGATTTGGGTCTGGGATATGTATATAGAGGAAGAATAGCGGGTTTTTTCATGGATAACCCGAACGCGTTCGCAAGTTACCTTGAGCTGAGCGTGCCCCTTTCTATCGCTCTTTTCTTCAGAGAAAAGGAGCTAAGATGGAAAATCATAGCAGTTGCCGCTGGTATTCTTGGTATGCTCAGCGTGCTTTACACCTTCTCCAGAGGAGGTCTTATCTGCACGTTCATCGGATGCGGAATAACCCTGCTATATTACTTCAGGTCAAAGGTATGGCTCCCGCTGCTTCTCGGTGTTCTGGCGATATCCATTCTGATAAGCTATAAGGATACATTTGATAGACAGATGTCTTTTATCATGGATCCCGAGGCGCATTTAATTCAGCCGACCATCCTTCACCGATATATTTCGTACCGCGGTTACTTCAATCAGATCTCAGAATCCCCGATAACAGGTGTAGGCTGGGGAGCAAGAGAATACTTCTGGGGACGTACGGTGTTGTACAGTTTCTGGGAGGTCAGGCACTGCGTGAGTACGCAAACTATATACGAGTTCGGAGGACTGAACAGTGTTTTCCTGAATGTGCTGGTGAAGGGGGGAGTCATAGCACTGGTTTCCATTCTACTGATACTCGGAGCGATTCTCGCCGCATTTTTCAAAGCGATCCGTAATAGAGGGGGAATACTTGCTGTAGCCCTTGCGGCTGGAATATTCAGCTTTATAACTCATCAGCTTATTGACAATACACTTCGTAGTCCGGCCATAAATGCGCAGTTCTGGCTCTTCACAGGTCTGATTCTGGCACTTGGAGAATTCAACAGGGAAAAATCCGACACGAAAAAAATAGAAGAAAGCGGAAAATGTACCTGAAAAGGATTTATCAGCTGTTTACATGGAAATTCTCGCTGAGTATTTCTCTGAAACGCTTTCGTGGAATTTCCACCGAGTAATTTTCAAGAATCCAGTCTCTGGCTTTTCTTCGGATCTCCAGTGTTTCAGACCAGTGGCTGCTTAGATAGTCAAGATGGTCAGCAAGCTCCCGCGCGGAGATAAATTCCCCTACAAGTTCAGGGGCTTCTACTGCTATATGAGTCCAGGGTTTGGCCAGAGTGAAAAGACCTGACGCCATGTACGCGTTTACCTTCATCTGATAGAGGATTGGTGAAACTGGCTTGACCGTTGCTACACCGACCTGGTAGTTCTTGAGAAGTTCTGGAACTTTCAGCCGGGGCACCGGGGACAGGCAGCGAACCCTTCCCCCTGTTTTTCTGCAGACAGCAGCAATTTTTTTTCTGCTTTCTCCTGTACCTACAATGTCACCTTTCATTGTTTTTGAGAGCATGACTCCCTCAATAAATAGCTCCGGCTCATGAATCCTGTCTATGCTGGTGAGTAGAAGGGCTCTTTCTGCAGACCGGCTTTCAGTAAACAGAAACCGGGACAGATCCTGATTGTGCGCGAGAACCTCAATATCAGGGATATGTGTACCTGGACATGCAGTTGCGAAAACTGCATTTCTCATCAGTTCATCAAAGGGTGGTTTCTGATCTTCGACGCTCAATTTTGAATGAAAGCGCATGGAATAGGGAAGCCCGGAATGCATCGCGGCATAGCCTGCTTCAGGATCGAGACAGAGAACGAAATCGGCTTGAAACTCGCAGAAGTGTTTTTTCAGTGCATTTCGGAAAAGCCTTTGAATGAAAGCGTGCCTGTATTTCTCCCCCAGATTCCAGGCTCCTGCAAGGGTTCCTGTAACACCGACTCCGAAACATTTTATTCCCTCGATGTTTTTTGTGCCTGCTTTGTGGTTGCGGACTACATACATCGCCTGGTGCTCGTTGCCGAACAGATCCAGTGGAGTGGTCCAGCCACCGGAGAAAGCCGGTATAGTATATGTGGTTGCTACAAGAATACGCACTGCCAGCCTCCGAAAAGTGAACTACCCTATTGCATCTTATGAAGATATGAATACATAATCAAGCATAGATAAATCCTTCGTATAATGCAATGATTCATTCCAGGTTTGCCCGGAGTTCTCATTGCTTCGTGTGGAGCGAAGAGGTAGATTACCTGTGCTTAGAATAGTTGTAATTTCATATTGCAGGAGGATTTACTTGGAAAAAATCGCTGTGATAATTCCCTGTTTGGATGAACAAATCACCGTTGGCAAAGTTATCAGTGATTTTCGAAGAATACTTCCCGATGCGGACATCTACGTAATCGACAATAATTCAACCGATTCAACTGTCTCCATCGCGCTCGAGCATGGCGCAGTCGTTATAACCGAAAAGCAACAGGGTAAAGGAATAGCCGTTCGGAAAGCCTTCCGGAAGATAGAAGCGGATATTTACATCCTTGTAGACGGAGACGACACATATCCCGCCGAGGATGTAACATCCCTCATTGCTCCTATTCTTGATGATACAGCTGATATAGTTGTTGGTTCGAGGCTTAATAGCATGACGAACAGCGCTTTCCGCCTGCGGAACAGACTGGGGAACATGTTCTTCCGAAAGACCATCAATGTTCTTTTTAAAACAAACCTTACCGATATCCTCTCCGGATACAGAGCCATGTCCCGTGATTTCGTTAAAAGGATGCAGATACTCGCCAGGGGATTCGAGATAGAAACTGAGCTTACCATTATGGCTCTGAACAGGGGGTTCAGGATTGTAGAAATCCCTGTTGACCTTCGTTCGAGACCGATGAACAGTCATTCCAAAATCCGCATAGTCAGCGATGGCTTGAAGATTCTCCGGGAAATTGTCTCCCTTTTCTTCTATTACAAACCTCTCTCGTTCTTCGGCAGCCTTGGTCTCGTTACGCTTATAGCCTCATTTCTTCCCTTTGTTTTCCATGGAATTGACAGCGCTATCGGTACTTTAACTCCGGTACTTTCAATAGGGCTTGCGCTTGCTGGATTGCTTTCAATTTCAGTTGGAGGAATACTACATGTAACGACCAGGCGTTTCCAGGAACTCGATCAAAGGTTGGATTTGCTGAATGATGAAGTTTCCAGACCCGGCTAACACGGTCCGTGCAAAAATTTTTGCATCCGCTCTCTTACTGTTGATACCCTTTTCAATATACATCGCAGGCTTCAAGTACATAGGATCCGGGGACACTGTCGCATCCGAGCTTCTTGCTGTCACTCTTGTGAGAGAAGGCAATTTCGACTTCAATGAATTTTTCATTGAAGGTGAGGAAATGCCCTATGCTTTCACTTTCTCCGGGAGCAGAATAGTCAATCTTTATACAGTTATCCCGGGTATGATGAATGTTCCCCTCTTCTTTGCGGCAAATGTCATTGGAGTGGACCTGGAAAGTAATCTCCTGAAACTGAACAAGATATCCATATCACTGCTGGCAGCCATCTCTGTTGTGCTGATGTTCTATATTCTCCTCGGACTGCGTTTCAGTATTCGCAGATCATTCTTCTTCTGTATTGTCTATGCTTTCGGGACACTTGTCTGGAGCCAGGCGGCAAGGGGTACATGGCAGCACGGGCCTTCAATCCTATTTCTGTGCAGTGCCCTGCTTCTGATGCAGAGCGATAAAAAAAGTGTTTTTGCCTGGGCTGGTTTTTTCCTTGCCCTCATATGTGTAAACAGGCCTGTTAACGCTTTCATAGTTTTGCCTGTTTACGTTTACGTTCTTGTCCACAAGAGGGACAGGTTTCTTCCTCTTGTTCTTACAAGCCTGATCCCGGTCGCGTTTCTTGCCTGGTATTCTATAGAATACTGGGGCTCCATCCTTTCACTCGGACAGGGTCAGAGTGGTAAGTTTGTTGGGGATCCTCTGCTTGCGATTCCGGGCATGCTTATTTCTCCCGCACGCGGGTTGCTGATATTCAGTCCCGTATTTGCTTTCTCCCTTCTTTATATGATTCGAGATGTTTTCCGGAAGGGCGCTGATGTTCTTGACAGATATCTGACTGTTGGTTTCATACTCACCCTCATATGCTATTCATTCTGGGAACGATGGTCTGGAGGTCACTGCTTTGGTTACCGCTACCTTTCCGAATTCATACCTGTCCTTATTATCTTTCTCGCAAAGAGCTGGGACAGGTACATTGCTCCGCGTCGTATTGTAAAGGTGATGTTCGGTATCCTGTTCGCTGCGTCTGTTTACATTCATTTTCTTGGAGCGTTTATTTACCCGTCGGGTTTTGATTACATCCCCAACAATATTGATTTCCACCCCCAAAGACTCTGGCATGTGTATGACACGGAAATAATCAGATGTCACAATCTTTTTATAGACCGTATTAAGTCGCGTCTATAGAGCGAGTTTTAATGGAGTTCCGGAGGTTTGCGCAAGAGGCCCCTGGTCACCTGAGATACTGCCGTGTTAAAAGTTGAACTCTTCAGTACCCGGAGAACAATGATCATCAGAGAAACTCCACCGGAAGTATAAACCAGCAGTTGAGTAAATCTTACCGCCAGAGAAGATTCCGTAGTGAAAGGCCAGAAATAGTTCAGAACCAGACAGCCCGCAATAAGTGATACATTCGCGGAAAAGATCTTAATCTGTTCTCCTGCTATCAGTCGCAGATGAAGGCCTCCCATTTTCCTGGAGAGAGACCAGGTTAGATAAAAGGTTTTAGCCGTCGACATTACCGTTGTTGCCAGGGCAAGTCCACCAATTCCCAGAGGACCCACAAGAATCAGATTCAGAAGTACATTTATGATGACGCCGAAAATACCAATGATTACCGGTGTTGCGGAATCCTTCTGGGCATAGAATGCTCTGGAAACGAGCGAACCGATACCGAACTGAGCAAGCCATGGAGCGTAGAATGCCAGAGCATAACCAATATACCGGGAATCCTCCCCGGTGAAGTTACCTTTCTGGAAGAAAACGGAAACTATCGGGACAGCAAGAACCGTTAGCAGCGCGGCAGTAGGAAACATCACCAGAGAAGTGGTATTCATGTTTCTTCTAAGAGTATTAAAAAAGGAATCCACCCTGCCTTTGGCTGCTTCTGCTGAAAAGCTCAGGTCCGCAAAAGTAAGAAATGGCTGAAACACCACAGCGAGAACGATGTTCTTTATCCTGTTGGCATAATCTATGGCAGTCACTGAGCTCTCAGGAAGGAAAGATGCCAGCATTTTATCCGCTATCGGCGCAATAAATCCCACCATGGTTCCTCCCACAACAGGAAAGGCCATTCTGGCCAATTGACCCATAAAAGGGTCTCTGGAGATTGAAGGATGAACTCTGAATCCACTTCGACAGCTTTGCACAAGAAGGAAAATAAACTCCACAATACCGCCGATGAGGACTGATAGGGGAAGTATGTTAATTCCAATGCTTCCTTTGAATACCAGCAGAATGCCAAGCGACACAGTCAAACCGAAAACACCGGAAAGAGCGAGAATTACAAATCGCTTCTCATATTTAATAAAATTTGCCAGTATACCATTTATTGTGCTAATAATAACCATGGGTAGAAGTATCTTGAGAAGGGCTGAAGCAAGCCTCAGCAGTTCCGGAGATCCGTTGGGGCTTATTGCTCTTACAAGAATTCCGTTTG
>DAOWNO010000262.1 GCA_030642525.1 Candidatus Aegiribacteria sp. | reverse complement strand
CCACTTCATCTATCCATCTTACCGCAAATCCATTTCTGACTTCTCATAACCTATGACGCAGAATTAGTTTTTAATTATTATTAAACTGTCTTCAGAAGGCAGTGGGACAACACATCGAATATCGCACATATGTATACCTCCACGTTCCCTTACTGAGTATTATCGCTACCTCCGATGGCGAGTTACCATGTATGCCACCGTCCTGCAAGTTAATTGTTTCAAAACATATTCCATAATGGTAAATATATTGTCGTATTATTTTCTGAATTCGAATTTTACCCCTCTCCCCCGCCAAAGGCGAAAGAAGGGTAAAAAGTGAAAAATGAAGAATTCAGGAATTTAATCAGGAAATGAAGAAAATGGGAATAGAAAATGAAGTATGGAAAATTACCGAAATTGAAGGAGAGCGATTATTCGTAAAACTGATGTGCCGGTAAATACCAAACTGGAACGGAAAAGGTGAAAAAGAATAGAACAGTTGCAAAGTCCGAGAAAACATGAAATAGCGGATTTCATTCCTGAACTTGACCGGAAGACAATTCTGAGGAATCTTATGTACTGAGATTGAAGAAAGTATTACCGAAAGGAATTTATGATTTGTCTTATGGTTTTTCTTGTATCTATCTCTTCACCGGCTCCTTTGCTGGACGCAGATGACAGCCTGTCAAGAGGCGCTACCGCCATGTACACCATATCCCTTGATGAAGGATATGAGTACTGGATCCTTCTGGAGTTTGATGAAACTGACGGGATGGATCTTGACATCATTGTGGCTTCATATGAGATGGACTACAACAGTTTCATCCAGATGCCGTACTTCGAGGACTATATGTACGCAAGGGATTTCTCTCTTGTTGAAGGCGCCTCGGAAGGCGTGGAGGATTTGATTCTAACAGCACCGTATACCGGAACAGCTTATATAATCGTACATGACATAGGTGAGACCGGCGGGGACTACCATCTCAGGATATTCTGACAGCACCCCGGATTTCACGGTTCTTTCTCTTAACAGGCGGGTCAGTGAATTTCTGACTGCTGCTTTTCCCGGACCTGTATGGGTTCGTGGAGAACTGACCAGAACACCAAAGGTGAATCAGCGAGGTCATACTTACTTCCAGCTCGTAGAACCTTCCCATGATGGCATGAGCCAGCCCCTTGCAGTCATTGACTGCGTTCTCTTTGCCGGAAACCGAGCAGGAGTTGTCCGGGAATTCGCCAGAGAAGGAAGTGTTTTTGAACTCAGGGAGGGGATGAACCTGCGGGTTCACGGAAAAGTATCTCTCTGGGAAGCAGGCGGAAAGTACTCGTTTATCATTGAGAGTATAGATCCCGCGTGGACAATGGGAATTCAGGCAGAGCTTCTCCGAAAACTGGTGGATAAACTGACGCCCGAAGGAGTTCTTGCTTCTAACGCTGAACTCATAATGCCGAAAGCTCCCCTGAGGGTGGGATTGATCACGGCAGAAAATTCCGCTGCCAGTCATGATTTCCTGCACGGGCTGAGTACCAGTTCCTTTCCCTTCGAAGTTTATGCAGCCTGGGCTGTCATGCAGGGAACGGATACTGCAAATAGCGTAATAAGAGCATTTAACGCCCTTCTATCCATACCTGACATCGATGTTGTGGTTCTTACCAGAGGTGGCGGATCAGCCACTGACCTTGCGTGGTTCAACGATGAGCATATCGCCCGAATGATCTCACAGGTTCCCTGGCCGGTCATCTCGGGAATCGGTCACGAAACAGACACCACTCTTCCGGATTTCGCAGCGTCTGCAAGAGCCAAAACACCTACTCACGCAGCGGATATACTGGTTAACCGGGTGGCTGATTTCCTGAGAGATATTGAATCACTTGCGGTTGTGCTGCACAGATCAGCTTCAAGAGGAGTTGCATCAGCCCGCGTCAGGCTTGCGGGCATCGCGGGTATTCTCGCGAGAGGTACCGGCATGATACTGAGAGCACAGCTTCATGAACTGCAAACACTTGAGAACTGGCTGGTGAAACAGATTCAGAATAACCTCTCTTCTGCGTCAGATAGACTGAGCAGTTCCGGATTGTCACTTGAAAAAGCAATTATCGCGGGGTTTTCGGATCGGAGAGAAAGAGAACTCCATTTCCTGTCAAAACGACTGATCCTGTCCATTTCCGGCAAACTGAACACCTGCTCCATGCAGCTGGACAATCTTGATGCTGTAATAAGCGGGAATAATCCGGAAAGACTCTACAAAAGGGGATGGACTACTGTCAGAGATAAAGATGGAACGATGATAAGAACCATTAAAAACGTAAAAATACATGACGAAATTGAGATATCATTCAGGGATGGATCCATAAGTGCCGAGGCAAAGAGGATTACCCCGGAGAGGACGCATAATGACTGAAAAGAATAAAAATGATGGAACATCCTACGAGGATTATCTTGAAGAACTTACAAATCTGGTTGATGAAATTGGAAGAGATGACTGCCCCGTAGACCACCTTGAGATCAAAGTTCGCAGAGCCGCAGATCTCATTCGAAACCTCAGGGGAAGACTCGCCTCCACGGAAACTACTGTGCAGGAGGTTCTAAAAGAGCTGGAAAATGACAGGAAGGCCGATCAGGAGTAATTCAGCATTTTATCAATGATATCGATAACTTCTCCTGGATCAGATCCTTCCGGAGCGTAGAGAACTGCTGACCCGTCCGACAGCGGTGAAAATCTTTCACGGTTATCAACTCTGAACAGAGCTATTACAGGAACTGAAAGGGCTGATGCCACATGCATCGGACCATTATCCGCCGAAACGAATACTTTCAGCCCGGCGATTCTGTCAAGCATTTCTGTAACCGTTAGTTCATGCATTACTTCCGCGTCGTATTTCCGGCCCAGGTATTCAGCTGTATCCTTCTCTTCCCTGCTTCCCCAGTAAAGCTCCAGATGAATCCTGCCGGTTATCATCCCGACAAGCTTCTCCATCAGATCCTGAGGATATTTCTTTATCCCGCTTGCGCCGACATGGAGTCCGACAGCATCTCTTTTTTCTGATTTAAGGCTTGAGAGTTGCGGAGGTGACCATGCAGGCCATCTGTCCCAGACGCTTCCAAGGCTGTGCAGGGCACGGCTTTCATGCCATTCAAGAACAGGTGCGGGTACAGTATGAGTGTACCACGCGTCGTTGTTGTTCCCGGTAGAAGTGCTTATCCGGCAGTTTGATCCTGACATTGCTGCGGAAACGGCTCCGGACAGGGAAAATGAATGAGGATGAGCTGCGTCAATTGCCACATCGTACGAAGATTTGCGGAGATTCCTTATAAGTTGAACGAATTTCCAGGGATTTCTTATCTGCCCCTTCTTGTCTACTCCGATTACACTGTATCCCTGGCTTTCCAGTAATTCTGAAAAAACATCACTTACAAGGATTTCAAGATCGGCTTCGGGGAATCTTTCCTTTATGCTGCGCAGCAGCGGTTCCAGCAGAACAAGATTTCCCAGTCTGTTGTCAGTTCTGATTACAAGTATTCTGGATGGATCTGAAGGCAGCACAGCATTCCTGCCCGAAGAGAGAACAGCGCAAAGCAGCCCTGAGAGATTCTTTCTACCTGTACGCTCAATTTTCTTCAACAGCGCCATCAGATACCCTTTACTCCAACTGGTTCGCCAAAATGCGTCCATCCGTCGGCTCGTGTAATTCTGACATCAACGAACGTTCCGGGTTCATAATCCGTTCCCTG
>DAOWNO010000224.1 GCA_030642525.1 Candidatus Aegiribacteria sp. | reverse complement strand
GTTCAGACGATCTCGATTCTGGTCCTTGGTTTCTTCGTGCAGGGATCTTACTGTCCGCTGGGTGTTTTTCAATACATCTTCCTTCCCGGCGGATTGGTTTTTCTCGGTTGGGTCGGTGTCGCGGTTCTGCTGCTGCCTGCTCTGTGGAGTCTTTTCATCGGAAGGATATATTGCGGCTGGGTATGTCCATTCGGAGCCCTGCAGGATCTTTTTGGCAAGCTGAACGTTCCCCGGCCTCCCGCTTTTCCGAGGAAAGTTCACAGATTTCTCATTAACTTCAAGTATGTTTTGACTGTCGCATTTGTTGGTGCGCTGATTCTTGCCGGTAAAGGATTCTTCGGTAGAATAAATCCTGCTTCTCTTTTCTGCCAGATAGATCCCTTCCATACCATTTACTCATATTTCATTGTCGGATCGTTCGCAGGGGCAATTACTTTTATCTGCTTCATGATATTCTTTCCCAGATTTTTCTGTAAATACCTCTGTTTCTATGGCGCTGTTCTCAGTGTTCTCGGAAGAGTGCGACTGTGGGCCAGGATAACAAGAAAGCACGGGCGATAACCGGGTACTTCCCCCCTTGACCTGCCCCTGTGTCAGTTAGCAGTAATTAACTGTGCGTAACGGGATTCCTTCTATAAAATGATAACTGAAGGAGTGAATAATGGCCGCTATAAGAGAAACCTGGAACAGCAGAACCGCTTTTGTCCTTGCCGCAATCGGATCAGCCATCGGGCTGGGAAACATCTGGCGCTTCCCGTATATCACGTACGAAAATGGCGGGGGCGCTTTTCTCGTCGCCTATTTCATCTGCCTTTTCCTGGCGGGAATTCCATTGCTGATGCTTGAGTTCAGCATCGGGCACAAGTTCCACCAGGCGGCTCCGGGTGCGTTCAAGAAAATAAATCCCAGACTTGAGTGGTTCGGTTGGTTCGCGGTCGGTGTAGGTTTCATCATTGTCACTTACTACGCTATCATTATGGCCTGGAGCGTGAACTACACTTACGAGGCAGCTACTCTCGGGTGGGTGCAGGAATCGGGGAAATACGCAGACATACAGTATGCCATAACCGGCACCGATCTTGAGGATATGGAGGTAATGACGGACATCCCCGCCTCCCTTACAGGACAATCGTTCGTATCACCGGTCAGCGGGGAAACCGGCATCATCATTGCCGAACCGGATGGCTCTCAGGAGGTCGGCACAATTCTGGTGGCGTTCGAAGGGAATTTGTACGGTTTCAACTGCGTGGCTGACGCGAATACATTCATGGGTTCTCCCGGTGATTTCTTCTTCAACGATTTTCTGGGAGTCACATCTGAACCCTGGGATATCGGTGAATTCAAATGGCCTCTCTTCATAGGGTTCACGCTGGCCTGGATCTGGATCGTCGCTTCAGTCTGGAGAGGCACTAAAACGGTCAGTAAGGTTGTCTATTTTACCGTTCTGATTCCGTGGGGACTGCTTGTACTTTTTGTTATAAGAGGTATCACGCTGCCGGGAGCGGGGGTAGGACTTGAATATTATCTGACTCCTGTCTGGTCAAAACTGCTCAGCACTGATATCTGGCTGGCGGCTATTTCCCAGGTGTTTTTCAGTCTGAGCGTTGGTTTCGCCATAATGATCGCGTATGGCAGTTTCCTCCCCAGGAAAACAAACATAGCGGCAAACGCCATGATTATAGGTATTGCCGATGCTCTAACGGCGTTCTTCGGCGGAATGGCTGTCTTTTCTGCTCTTGGACATCATGCATCAAATCTGGGCGTACCGGTTTCCGAGGTGGTCGAGAGTGGCCCCGGACTGGCGTTCGTGGCATACCCGCATATTATCTGTACTCTGCCTGCTCCCAGAATTTTCGGAGTTCTCTTCTTCATAATGCTTCTGACTCTAGCTGTTGATTCCGCTTTCAGCCTTCTGGAAGCTGCCACATCCTCTGTTAAGGATAAATGGAAGACATCGCACAGGAAGGCCAACCTCATCGTCGGCGGAGCGGCGTTCCTTCTCGGGCTGCCAATGCTGACAGGCATGGGGATTCACATACTTGATATCGTGGATCATTTCATGAACAGTTACGGCCTTACTCTGGTTGTTCTTGGCGAAGTACTGATTATCGGATGGGGCACCGGCGCGAATAAGCAGAGGAAATACATAAACGATAACTCCAGCTTCAATATCGGCATCTGGTGGAACCTCTGCATTTGCTGGCTCATTCCGATGGGTATTATCTGGATGATTTACAGTGAGGTCATGGAGAGATCAATACCCTATGGAAGCTTCGGTCTTCGCAGCCAGGAGTTTCTGTTCGGATGGCTGCTGATTATTCTGCTTCCAATAGTTGGTATAATCCTCGCCAATGCCAGGGGAAAGCAGGAACTGTAGTAGAGAGCATGATCACATGAAAAGATTTTTCAAAGCTGAGAACGGGAACAGAACTTACTGGGATGAGCTTGCAGAAGTGCATGCAAAATCCTGTGACTATAAAGAGCTTATCACAGGCGGCCATCTAATGGACAACATCCAGATCGGAGAAGTCGGAGAAGTCCGCAATAAGTCATTGCTCCACCTTCAGTGCCACATAGGAACCGATACCCTCTCCTGGGCAAGGCTGGGGGCCGAAGTAACCGGCGTTGACATCTCTCCCGTCTCCCTCCAGGTTGCTGAAGGGATTGCAAAGAAAGCAGGCCTGAATGCGCGATTCATCGAATCAAGTGTTTACGATCTGCCTGACAAGCTTGATGAAACCTTCGATATCGTCTACACATCCATCGGTGTTCTCTGCTGGCTGTCTGACCTGACGTCATGGGCGAAAATTATCAGAAGATATCTTAAACCCGGCGGGTTCTTCTATATAATGGAATCTCATCCGTTCCTGTGGGTGTTCGATGACGAATCAGATGTTCTGTCGGTTCGTTATCAATACTTCCACAGGGAAGCTCCGCAGAAGTGGTCGGGAGATTACGCGGATTATTCCGATCCTGATTACATTGTGAAGTCCCCAACGTGGGAATGGCAGTGGCCAATGAGTGATATTCTAAATGCACTAATCGAGAACGGCCTGAAAATAGACTTTCTCCATGAGCACGCTGTTATTCCCTGGAAAGCTCTGCCATGCATGATAAAGCGTGATGATGGTTTCTGGAGGCTGCCTGACGGGATGGACAACCTCCCTTTGATGTTCAGCCTCCGGGCTCATCCCGAAAGGGGTTAACCCGGCATATATCAGGCAAAGGGGCTCCTGAAGTTCTCTATTATCCCGGCTATTGTTCTGTGCTCGGCCAGAACACGGTATTCGAGAAGTTTAAGAACCGTCCTGAAGTGCTTCCACTCTTTCCCGAAGTTATCACTTGCCTCAATCAGCTCCTGCATTTCCTTGATGCTTATTTTCAGGAATTCGGAAGCGGTAGTGCTGTCAATATCTTCTTCCAGAGCGCTTATAATCGCATCGAATTCCCCTTTATCCAGCCAGATTCCTCCGCAATCCCTGCAGTAGTCCAGTTCAACCTCTGAATCAGTATAGCCGATTAAAGCCATCTTCCCACCGCATGAAGGACATTTGGAGGAGTCCTTCCTGACGTGGAAACCATCGGTTTCCTTCCAGAGATTGAATTCCATCCAGGCAAGATCGGGATCAGCTATGTTCCTTGCCTGTCTCAACTCATCTCTGTCGAACCAGCTTCCGCCGCAGTCGGGGCAGGTTTCAATTCTCACTCCGGCAAATTCAGCTGCTTGCAGTTCTTTATTGCATCTGGGGCATATCATTAATCTTCCTCCTCTTCGCGCCAGTTCATAGAAATCAAACCTAAACTGATGGCATTATCGACAACGACCTGTGCTTGTTTTGCTACAGGAGGATCTATCATTTTCGAACCGAGAATTATTGCTCCAAGGCCTTCTCTTTCTCCTTTCTCCATGGCAACTACAACTTTCTTTGCCCTGCTTACCACGCCTGGCTCAGGAAGGAATCCTTCATTGATTATCGGAACCTGGAGGGGATGAATGCACCCTTTGCCAATAAAACCAAGAGTCTTTGCTCTTCTGATTGATTCACGAAGCCCTTCTTCGTTTTTTACATCTGCGTAAACAGTGTCTATCGGCTGTAATCCGGCAGCTCTTGCGGCAAGGACTATCAAACTCCGTGCCGTGAAACTCTCAGTTCCCGAAGCAGTTGGTGTAACACCCATCTCCGCAGAAAGATCCTGCAGTCCAAGCGTTAACGCAACCGACTCCTCCGGAACCGACATGGCAATT
>DAOWNO010000048.1 GCA_030642525.1 Candidatus Aegiribacteria sp. | reverse complement strand
GTCAACTGGGCAGCTTGGCGCCGATTCGAAAGAGGGAATAACTCTTGTTGAAAACGTATTGAAGAGCGCAACCGGAACACTCTCAGCCCTCTTTCCGGATATAGAAATAAGTCTTGCATATCCTGATCGGACCGGGTATGCGGGAGTTCCTCCGGATCTTCTGGAACAGGTTGTTATGAATCTGCTGCTGAACGCCGCTGAAGCTTCCGGAGGAAAGGGATCGGTCAGCCTCACTTCATGCAGGGTAGAGCTGGAGGGAGAAATGGAACAGATTCTCGCCGGGGATTATGTCATGATTTCTGTTACCGATAATGGATGCGGGATTTCAGAAAGTGAACTGATCCCGATATTCGATCCATTCTTTTCAACAAAGGGAAAGGGTAGAGGGCTGGGGCTGTCAGCAGTCTATTCTATCGTACACAGTTTTCAGGGATATTATGTTGTGAATTCCCAACTGGATAAAGGATCAACATTTACCATGTATTTACCTGTTGCCGATCGAATTACAATAGAAACCGCGAATGATTTTGTTCCATCGATTGCGATTACAGGTAACAGCAGGATGGAAACCGATCTCCTGATCATCATATTCAAAAGTCTTGGCTGCTCAGTCTTTGAAATAACCGTTTCCGATTCGGATATGAAACCCCTCAGTACCGCTGGTTCTGATGATAAATTCAATTTACTTGTCATTGATTCAGAGCTGCTGAAGTCCGAATCAGTAAAATCACTTGATTACATACCATCTGATCGGGCTGTTATCATTTTGCTGAACAGTGATGAGGATATTTCTGAGATATCCGGACCCAACATTGTATTTCTGAAGAAACCATTCAGAATAGATACCGTATGTAAAGCTCTTGGAAAATGTGTCTGGAGCAGAGATATTAAGAAACAGACTGGATCTGGAGAAAGTATCTGAAGTGAAGATAAACTGCACACAATGCGGCGCGGAACACATTGTGATCGAGAGTGATTTCTTTCTAAGATGTCCTTACTGCGACGCAAGAATAGTAGTTGATCCACCTGCTGATATACCGAAACTCGTTATGGCTTCTGTCTCTCCCGAATATGTTAGACGTCTTTTTTCGCCTGGTATGGTTGTTTCATTGGAGAAGAAGTACTTTCCGTATTATGAGATGAATCAGTCATTGAAGGGCAATACTCTGATATCCTGCTTCAGCCAGCCATTCCCGGAACTGGAGAATTATTCTCCTCCGGCTGGAGACAGAAGGGTATTTGACGAGAGCATAGCCGAACCATGCGAGTTTATTCCATTTGACAGAGATCAGATTGATGAAGCATCAGTCGGAATTGTGTTTCATCCGTTCTATATCGTTATGCTCAAGATGGAAGGATACAGTGAAGGAGTGCTGGTAGATGCCGTATCCGGACAGCTCCTGGGAGAATCTCCTGCTATGGATAACGTGGCTTCTAAAGAGATGGGACTGCATAAGCTCTTCTTTCTTACTCTCATCGCGGGGTTGGCAGTATCAATCCCCTTTTTCCTGCTTCAGGAAAAGATGGATCTGTCCTGGCTTTTCCAAACCTGGTTCCTGGTTCTTACCCTGGTGGTTTTCGCAGGTGCTATTTATGTCAATAAAGTGAAAAAGAAATGAATAAGGTGTCATTTGCGTTAACCTGTCCATGCTGCAGCGGACTTCTGAACGTTTGCGAGGGAGATACGCATACTGTCTGTCCCAGTTGTTCAAGCAGTCTTCTTCTCTCTAATGCTGTCAGGAAATGTGTACTGCCGTCAAGGAAATCGAGTATTGACGTGCTCCGGTCCATCCGGAGGAAACTGCAGAGTATTAATCCCCATGGAACAGAGAGTGCAAAGGTCAGCAGACCAATTCTGTACTATGTTCCGTTCTGGCATTGCAGCGCACAGGTGAACGGTTTTCTGCTTGGTGTGGAGCCGGTATTCCGAGAAATTGAGATTCCTGTTTGCGGTGATTCAGGAGCGGTACCATCCGGATACACGATATCCGCACGTAAAAAAATCAAGACAAGAGCCGGTTCCAGTGCGGTTGAGAGGGAGATACAGATTTTCGGATGTGTTAACATCAGTGGAGCTGATCTGCAACCGCTCGGGATACCCTCGCTTTCAGCGGATTCTCAGCTTTCCATTCAGGGGCTGGATATTCAGCGTGATACGCTGCCGGATGGTCTGGAAGTGCTCGAAGATGAAGCGTCCAGGGATGGTATTTTCGTTGACCCCATAGTATCGCTTGTGGAAGCACGCGCACAGACGGAAAAATATTTTCGCAGACTTGGATCCGGGGCAGGTTTTGGCCTTGAAGAAAAGTGGGAGTACATCATTGTTTCCGGACATCGTGAAATGCTTGTCTATTATCCTCTGTGGGTAACTGATTTCAGATTCGACGGCAGGACTTTTCAGATTGTTGTCGATGGACGATCCGGTGAGGTATTGCGGGGTCGCTTTCCATCATCGAATAAAGATAAAAAAATCCTGACAATCGCGATGGCAGTTTTCTGGGCCGGACTGTTACCTATTTTCGCTGATCTTGTGCTCAGTGGCGAACTGAATTACAGATCGTTTTCTGAAAATCAATCGAGCTGCATTGCTGTAATCTATCTGATAGTCGCCGGACTTGCCTATGGAACCTGTCGTCTGTTGAGGATACTCAGCGATCTTAAAGGAAAAGGGAGCGAAGTTATTGTATAGTCGTAAGAAGCTTGAGTATGCGGAGTAAGTCCTTGAATATTACTGTCCTGAGGTGTCCTGATTGTGGAAATAATCTCGATGGACTTTCAACAGATACTATCTTTTTCTGTACCGAATGCGGAAAATGCCTGCTGTCCGGTGATGAACTCGTTCCTGTTGAAATTGAATTCTCGCGGATTGACGATTCCGGAACAGTTCTTCTCCCTTTCTGGAAGGTCGATGCGAGCGTAGACATACTCAGAAGGATTACCCGAAGCAGATCCAGAACCACACCGATCGCCAGTTACAGAGAATTTCGTGAGGGGAATCTCGATCATGTTGAATCATTCAAAGCTTCCGGAAGAAATTTGATTATCTTTCCTGCTTTTTCAACAAGTCTTGTACTGTCAACCGGAGTGAAGCTTGATGAAGTAGAATTTTCGCAGGAACCTCTGCAGCACGGTAAATACCCACCGATAGTCGGTGGTAATGTTGGCCTTGAAGATGTTTCGAAACTTGCGACTGGTGTTGCTGTAGGGATTGAAGTCTCAAAATCTGACTATCTGGCCTTTATTGATCTGGACATTGAAGTTCATTCCGTAAAAGTGCTCGCAATCGGATGTACGCCGCAGGAAAGTGTTTTCATAATAAACGGCACAAGTATTAATATCCCTTTTTCTGCTGTAAAAGACGCAGATGATATTCTGAGGCGCAGCGGATACAATTTGTGAGTGGAGTTACTTCTTGACCGGAGCAGGACAGATATCTAATGTTGCATTAGCTTTGATGAAGTTATACTGAATAATGCGGACGGGAGATGTGAATGTCAGGACATAATAAGTGGAGCAGTATCAAACACAAAAAACAGAAAGCTGACGCCGCCAGAGGCAAGATATTCAGCCGTCTGGTAAAGGAGATATCTGTTGCCGCAAGGGACGGCGGAGCAGATACTGAAACCAACTCAAGACTCAGAGTAGCTGTTGAGACCGCGAAATCTCAAAACATGCCTTCAGATAACATTGACAGGGCAATAAAAAGGGGAACCGGTGATCTTGAAGGTATTAATTACGAAGAGATTGTTTACGAAGCGTATGGTCCTGGAGGAGTGGCGATTATTATTGAAGTGCTGACCGATAACAAGAACAGGGCCGCAGCGGATATTAGACACATCCTTTCCAAGCATGGAGGTCATCTGGGTTCAAAGAACAGTGTAGCTTACATGTTCAGCAGAGTGGGACAGATAACGATCAGCGGGGCTGAATACTCGGAGGATCAGGTTCTCGAAGCTGGTCTTGACTTCGGTCTTGAGGACGTTCAATTGCAGGATGATATCATAATTGCCATGACCTCACCTTCGGATGTGTTTGATGTGAAAGATGTTCTTGAGAAGTCAGGAATCATGATAGAAAGCGCTGAGATCACGAAGCAGCCTGAGAACTGGATCGGGCTTACAGAGAAAAAGGCCGGCAAAGCGCTGCAGCTCCTTGAAGCACTTGAAGAGTGTGATGATGTACAGGCGGTTCATACAAATTTCGAGATTCGGGAATAGCAGTTGAATCCTGATAAAGCTCCGGTTTATATCGGTATAGATCCTGGACTGGGTACAACAGGTTACGGTGTTCTTAGATTTGAGTCAGGAAACATAGTATTAGTTGATGCAGGGACGATCAAATCCTCACCGCATGATCTTCTTCCCGCAAGGCTTGATGAACTTTACACCGGCCTGATAGAAGTAATAGACTCCTTTCACCCTGAAGCCATGGGACTGGAGAAGGTGTATTCGCATTACAGGCATCCTGTCACAGCTATCAAGATGGGGCACGCCAGGGGAGTGCTTTGCCTTGCGGGTCAAAGGAGAAATCTGCGGATTGTTCCGCTCCCTTCAACAACGATAAAGAAGCTTGTGACCGGAAAAGGAAGGGCAAGCAAGGAACAGGTTGCCGGTATGGTCAGGCACCTTCTGGGTATATCTGAAGAAATACGGCCTGATGATGTTACTGACGCTCTTGCTGCTGCAATAGCTGCATACGAAAGTGAACGGTATGATAGAAAGTATAAGAGGAACAGTAGTAGACACGGGTGATTCCACCATCTATCTCCGGACGGGTCCCGTTGTATTATCGATACTTGCTCCGGGATTCTTCCTGAGACGGATTTCAGTTGGACAGACGCTGGATATACCTGTATATCTTCATTTTCAAATGGAAGGGAATCGCATTGTGCCTCTTATTGTGGGATTTCCGGAGATCAGGGACAGAGAATTCTTCGAGCAGTTTATCTCCGTATCCGGAGTAGGTGTAAAAGCAGCTGTAAAGGCACTTGCGAGACCCCCTTTCGAGATAGGGGGTGCAATTGCTTCCGAGGATTATGCTTATCTGACCGCACTTCCGGGAATAGGAAACAAGAGGGCAAGGCAGATTGTAGCCAGGCTTCAGGATCAGATGCAGAAAGTCTATGGTTCCCTCTCAGCTGTACGGTCGGATACAGCTGCTCTGGGTGAAGCCAGGGCTGTGCTTCGACAGCTTGGTATTCCGGCTTCTGAAGCTGAAACTCTCCTTGCTCTGACTGTAAAGGAACTTGGCGATGATGCGGATACCCCGGAAGTGATTAAATGCGCGATGAGAATCAGGAGCAGAAAGTGAGCAGAGAGTCCATTATCTCAGGCGGATTCGAGAGTACAGACGAAAGCACGCTTACTTCTCTTCGACCGGGGACTCTGAACGAGTATATCGGGCAGGAAGCTGTAATTAAGAAACTATCCATAGCTATTCAGGCTGCTATCGGAAGAGGTGAACCTCTTGATCATATTCTTTTTCATGGTCCTCCCGGTCTTGGTAAGACAACTCTCGCTCATATCGTGGCAACCGAGATGAACGCAGGTTTTGTTTCTGCCTCCGGTCCGGCTCTTGAAAGAGCTGCTGATCTTGTAGGAATACTCACCAATCTCCAGCAGGGTGATATCTTCTTTATTGATGAAATGCACAGATTGCCGAGAGTTGTCGAAGAGTACCTGTATCCAGCTATGGAAGATTTTGAAATAGACATAATACTTGATCCGGGTCCTCACGCCCGAACCGTAAGACTTGATCTGGCTGAATTCACTATAATCGGCGCCACTACGAGGGCCGGACTCATCACCGGGCCAATGAGAGACAGATTCGGCCTCTCGCTCCATATGCAATTCTACCATCCGTGTGAACTGACTGAAATTGTCCGTAGATCATCAAAGATTCTTAAAATTGATATTACTGATGAAGGAGCGGAGACAATTGCTTTTCGATCCCGGGGAACCCCCAGGATATCCAACAGACTTCTCAAGAGAGTTCGCGATTTCGCGCAGGTTGAAGAAAAGGATTCCATTACAGAGGATGTCGCAGTTGAGGCAATGGATATTCATGGTATCGATGAAGACGGACTGGACAGTCTGGACAGGAAGTATCTTCAGATAATCATAAAACAGTATACAGGCGGTCCGGTTGGTATTGCTGCTCTTGCTGCAACCTTGAACGAGGAACAGGATACTCTCATCGATGTAGTTGAGCCCTTCCTTCTTTCAGCCGGATTTCTAAACAGAACAAGCAGGGGAAGAATGTCTACTCCCAAAGCATGCAGACATCTCGGGCTTGATCACAGGGGTCAGGAAGAATTGCCGTTGTGACTGACATGAATATTTTATATGCGGTCTAAGTCCGTTCCGCTGCTGCTGCATGTTTGCTGTGCTCCGTGCATGACCGTTGTTCAGAAGGCACTCTCCCGCGAGGGATTCGCAGTTACAGCCTTCTTTTACAATCCCAATATTCATCCCTTCAAGGAAAGACAGAGAAGACTGGAGACTTTGACCGCATACTCCGGTTCAGAGGGAATTCCTCTTGAGATAGTTGAAGCATATCCCCTGGAGGAGAACATAAGAATGCTTCTTGAGGCAGAGAACAGATGTTATTCCTGCTTTGAAGACAGGCTTTCAGTGACAGCAGATAGAGCACACGAAATGGGAATGCCTGCATTCTCAACAACTCTGTCTGTCAGTCCCTATCAGAACCAGGAGCAGATAATAAAAGCTGGAGAGAACGCAGCGTTCAAGGCTGGAGTGGAATTCATATATAGAGATTTCAGAGATCTATACAAGGATTCAATAAGAATTTCCAGAGAAAACGGCATGTACCGGCAGTCTTACTGCGGATGCGTTTTCAGCGAACGGGACAGATATTTCAAGATTAAGTCGCCGGGAATGATCTGACAGCATATCGCAAAACAATCCTGTATTTCCTTTTAATTTGAGCTCAGCAGATCAGCTTCGATCACAGTTGCGCGTTCACAGTATTTGCATCTGTATGTAACAGATTTTCTGTCTTCGAGAAAGAAGTGTCTTTCTGCTCCCAGTTTGTTGGTTGCACAGTTGGGATTTGGGCAGACAAGAATACATCTGACCTCAGAAGGCAGAGAAATCTGACGTTTTTCAAATACTCTGGCATCTTTGATGATGTTGATTGTAGCATCGGGAGCTATCAGAGCGATCATGTCCGTTTCATCATGAGATAATACTCGGTTCTCGACTTTGACAATATCTTTGCCGTCAGGATGCTTCTTGGATCGGAAACCGATGCCGATAGTCATTATTCCTTCATTTCCGAGTCCAAGTATGCGGATGACCTTGAGAGCAAGGGGAGTGGGAATATGATCAATGACAGTTCCATTCTGAATTGAATAAACCTTGTATGCTCTATCCATCAGTCCAGACCTCCGGTCACCAGGCCGAGCAGCGCCTGTCGTGTGGGTATTCCGTTGTGAGCCTGAGTGAAGTACAATGCGTTCGGAAGACTATCAATCTCCTCCGAAATCTCATCAACGCGTGGGAGCGGGTGCATTATTCTGATGTCTTTTCCCAGGATTTCGATAGTTTCTCCGGTGATTCTGTAACTTCCCGCGACTTTTTCGTATTCCTGCGGGTCACCGAAACGCTCTTTCTGGATTCTGGTCACATAAAGTATATCCAGATTGCTCTTTCCGGCATCTTCCAGATTTTCCATATTACTGTAATGAATCTTCCTGTCATCAAGTTCATTCAGCATATGCTCCGGCATCGCAAGAGCAGGCGGTGAGATGAAGGTTAATTCCGCACCAAACAGTGTAAGTGCGTGTGTGAGTGAATGTACTGTTCTACCGTATTTAAGGTCGCCCACTATTCCAATCTTCAGCCCATCAAGAGTGCCCAGAACTTCCTTAATGGTGAACAGATCCAGAAAGGTCTGGGTAGGATGTTGATTTGCTCCATCACCCGCATTAATTACAGGAGTATCTGATAGCTCAGAAGCCATTCTTGCCGCTCCCTCTACCGGGTGCCTTATAACCATTACATCGCAATACCCGGCTACAGTCCTGATCGAATCTGCAAAGGATTCACCTTTGCTCTGTGAAGATGAACCAGGATTGGCTATACCGAAAACAGATCCGCCGCTTTTGAGAACGGCCGACTCGAAAGAGAGCCTGGTTCTTGTGGAAGGTTCAAAAAAAAGTGTTGCTACGGTTTTGTCTCTCATGAAGTCTGTGGTATTAGATTTCTTCACAAAACTGGTCGTATCAACAATTTTTATGAGATCATCCATCGTCATATCTCTTATGGATATCACGCTTCTGTTCTTAAAGGATACCAATGAACCACCTGCTCTCGTTTACGGATTTCAGTCTGTACTCAATCTGAATCTTCAGTATATATACCAGATTGAATCCGTTAATGAAAAGGAGAAATATGTCTGAACAGCTAATAGAAAGATTTCTGGGTTACGTTAGAATCAATACCGCATCAGATCCAACCTCTACTGCCTCACCGTCTTCCTCATGTCAGGTTGATTTTCTAAGAATACTCGAGAGTGAGTTACGAGAAACAGGTATGGAGCATATTGAATTGGATGAAAAAGGTACTCTTTATGCAACTCTTCCAGGAGAGGGAAGCGGTAATACTGTCATCGGCCTGATTGCTCACGTAGACACTTCTCCTGATGTCTCAGGTAAGAATGTATCTCCTGTTCTTCACAGTGCCTGGGACGGAAAGGCAATTACTCTTCAATCAAATATTGTCATAGAACCGGAAGAGACCGTGGATATGATCAGGTATGTCGGAAGTACAATAATTACTTCTGATGGCACAACCCTGCTTGGAGCTGATGACAAGGCCGGTGTTGCGATCATTATGGAGATATGCAGACGTCTCATCGCAGATCCTGATATACCAAGACCCCCTCTGAAGGTTGCGTTCACAACAGATGAAGAAATCGGCAGGGGAATGGACAATTTCGATATATCGACATTCGGTGCTGATTTTGCATATACGGTTGATGGAAGTTCTGTTGGGAAAGTGGATACACAAACCTTCAATGCGTGGTCAGCTAACTGGAAAGTAAAAGGGAATGAAGTCCATCCCGGAAGCGCAAAGGGTATTCTTGTCAACTCTGTCCGGATTCTGGCAGATATTGTTGCAATGATCAGTTCCGAAGAAATGCCTGAGAACAGCTCAGGTATGGAGGGATATGATTACCCGCTTTCCATCTCTTCTGTTACCGCCGGGGGCGAACTGAAGATGATTCTTCGAGATTTCACCCTGGAGGGTATGGAAACAAGAATCAGCAGAATGCGCAGCGTTGAGAAATGGATCAGGGTAAAATATCCGCGTGCAGAGATTACGCTTGAACTTTCAGAGCAGTACCGGAATCCCGGAGAGATTCTTCTGAAGGATAGAAGACCTGTTGATTACGCCCTGAAGGGAATGGAAAGAGCTGTCCATGAAGGGGAAGAAAGTTCAATCAGAGGCGGCACAGACGGGTCGAGACTATCATTCATGGGAATTCCCACGGTGAATCTGCCTACAGGAGGAGAGTTCTTTCACTCAAGAAAGGAATGGATTGCTGAAGAGGGCCTCGAAGCATCCTTCAGAATTGTACTTGAAACACTGAAAATATGGGGAGAGAATTAGCGCACATCCCATAAAAGATGCCGTGGATTTCTCCAGAAACCGCAAACATATTAACATGCTGATAT
>DAOWNO010000242.1 GCA_030642525.1 Candidatus Aegiribacteria sp. | reverse complement strand
GGAGGTAATGCCTGAATGGACAGTGTAAAGAGAATACTCAGTATAGATTTGCCCAGGCGTCAGTCTGCCTTTTTATGGGGGGCAAGGAAAACAGGCAAAACCACTTATTTAAAGAAACACTTTCCGAACAGTATCGTGTATGATTTTCTGAAGACAGACCTTTTTCTTGAAATTTCAAAGAATCCTTCATTCCTCAGAGAGCAGCTGCTCGCAATGGCCACTGAGACTCTCAGCAGGCCTGTAATTCTTGATGAAGTCCAGAAGGTTCCACAGATACTTGATGAAGTACACTGGCTTATAGAAAACAGGGGGCTGAATTTCATACTCTGCGGTTCAAGTGCCAGAAAATTAAGAAGAGGACATGCCAACCTCCTTGGCGGAAGGGCATGGCGTTATGAAATGTTTCCTTTTGTTACAGCAGAGCTTCAAGATACGAATCTGCTGCATATTCTGAATCACGGGATGATACCTTCGCATTATCTGCGAAGTGATTATAGAAATTCCTTAAAGGCATATGTGCAGGATTATTTGAAAGAGGAAGTGTTTGCTGAGGGTTTAACTAGAAATATTCCTGCTTTTTCCAGGTTTTTTGATGCGTTTGCTTATTCTCACGGTGAGCTTACCAATTATTCCAATATAGCACGGGACTGCGGAGTGAACTCAAAAACAGTTAAAGAATACTATCAGATTCTTATCGATACACTGTTAGCTATCAGGGTTGACCCCTTTAAGAGAAGGCAATCTCGCCAGGTTATCACCAAAGCTCCTAAATACTATCTATTCGATGTGGGCCTTGCTGGTTACCTTACAGGGAGAAATCTGGCTGCGGAACGGGGAGAAGAGTTCGGGAGGGCGTTTGAACATTTCCTGCTTATGGAGATAACCGCATACAGCTCTTACAGCGGTAAAGATTTCGGTATTAATTTCTGGAGAACAAAATCAGGTATTGAAGTTGACTTCGTCCTGGCCGGAGGTGAAGTAGCGATAGAGGTAAAAGGTTCAATGCATGTGAACAAAAGAGATTTAGGAGGATTGTCTGCATTTATGGATGAGTATCCTTCAAGGAAGAACATCGTCGTCTGCAATGAGAGGCAGAGGCGGGTTCATGGTAAGATAAACATATTGCCCTGGAAATATTTCCTGTCTGAATTGTGGCGGGGAAATATTTTGTAGATTCCGTTAGCAGGCCTTTGTGAAGCTCCTTTCTATTGATACTATAGTCGTACTGGATCATAGTCTTAATACAATGAGATAATTACTTCTGGTGATTCATGAGATACTTGTACTTGACGCTCAGCGCTAGTGTAATTACAATGTAATTACAGTGATGATAAGGAGGTTGATTGTGAAAACACATATAATCAGGATCGGTAATTCACAAGGCATCCGTATTCCCAAACTGATTCTAGAGCAAACAGGAATACAGAAAGATGTTGAGCTTGAAATAAAGGATTCTCAAATCATCATTCGTGCTGTTTCAGACCCAAGAGCAGGCTGGGAGAATTCCTTCAAAACAATGTCCGAAAACAATGATGATGAAATACTGCAGGTGGCCCAAACCATCTCACATTCCTGGGATGATGAAGAGTGGGAATGGTGATTCATGCAGGTTGAACGATTTGATGTGTATCTTATCAATCTTGATCCAGCTGTTAGCTCTGAGATTCAGAAGACCAGACCATGTCTTATCATTTCACCCGATGAGATGAATGCACATATCCGTACAGTTATTGTTGCCCCTATGACAACCGCCGGCAAAAAGTACCCTACAAGAGTGCCCTGCATATTTCAGAAAAAGCGGGGCCAGATTGTGCTGGATCAGATTCGAACAACAGATAAGACACGCCTTGTCAAAAGGCTTGGCCGCATTAATGAAGAAACCGGATTGGAAGTCATTTCCGTTCTGCAGAATCTGTTTGCGTTATAAAGCAGCTGAACAACTCAGATAAATTGAAACCTCTGTAAAAGCTGAGGAATGATTCCGGCTCGGATCGGGAGGTGAAAAACAGCAACTGTAAATAATACGGTTCCAAACGAAACTATCCGGTATTCAAAACATATTTACAATTCTTGCTGAATATCACACATTACGTTATATTCAGCAAGAATTGTAAATACATTCCTAATATGTCCGTGAGGAAAACATTCAAAAATTGCAATAAGAAGGGGAAATTACCGATTTGAATGCGAAAGAATACATTGAATTACTAACTTCTACCGGTCAGTACCATTTTACTACCGAAGATGCCTGCCGTGCTATTGAAAGTAATGCTGGCGCTGTTCGGGCTCAGTTACGGAGAATGAAGTCACGGGGCCTGATAGCTGAACCTGTCAGGAGCTTCCATGTTATAGTTCCTTCTGAATATCGTCGTTTGGGCTGTCCTCCTGCAGAGTATTTCATCGATCAGCTTATGGATTTCCTGGCGGAGCCATATTACATCTGTCTGCTGACTGCCGCTGAAAAGTACGGTGCTGCCCATCATCGTCCGCAGCAATTCCAGGTAATGGTACAAAAGAATCGAAAGAGTATCTCCTGCGGAAGTATTTTCATCAAGTTCATTGCTCGTAAATCTATCATCGATATGCCTGTATTGAATAGAAACACACCCAGGGGAGTTATCCGGTGTGCAACTCCTGAAGTAACGGTTCTGGAACTTATGGGATACCCGAATCACTCTGGAGGATTGAGCAATGCGGCCGCGGCAGCCCTGGATCTCGCCGATAACCTCTCCCCGGAAAAACTCCTTGCAGCAGCATCCAAATCTCCATTAAGCTGGGCGCAGAGATTGGGTTACATTTATGATGTCTTCGGTAAGGATAGTATTTCCAACTTCCTGTTGAAATATATCAGAGAAAATGCTTCAAGTTATATTCCTTTAAGACGCGCCGCATCGATAAAGGGTTCTGGCCGTTCAAACAGATGGAAAGTCCTTATCAACTGCGAAGTGGAGCTGGAGGAATGATTCCAGCTGCATTTGTAACCGCATGGCGACGAACGGCTCCATGGAATTTGGATGCTCAGGTTGAACAGGATCTTGTTATCAGCAGAGCAATCATCGAGTTGTTCAATGTTCAAAAACTCGCAGAAAGCTTCCTGTTTAGAGGAGGAACTGCTCTCTATAAATTGCACCTGAGTCCTTCAGCAAGATATTCAGAGGATATTGATCTAGTACAAATCCGGCAGGAGCCCATTGGAGAATCACTTGAAATGATAAAAAAGGTTATTAATCCCTGGCTTGGAAAACCCAAACGTCAGTTCAAACGAGGCAGAGTTAATCTTATCTACAGGTTCCTTTCTGAAAACCAACCTCCTTTAAAACTCAATCTAAAAATAGAGATTAACACCCGCGAACATTTTACAGTAGAACCTATTGAGGCGCTGCCTTTTTCCGTCAGAAATCCATGGTTCAGCGGTTCAACATCTGTCAGCACATATTCTATCGATGAATTGCTCAGCACGAAAATCCGAGCGTTGTACCAAAGAAAAAAGGGTAGAGACCTCTTCGATCTTTGGTTTGCCTTGCAGTCGGGCAGGCTAAACATCAACAATGTGATTTCCTGCTTCCAGCACTACATGCACAAAGAAGGACATACTGTGACCAGAGCACAGTTCGAGAAGAATCTTGATGAGAAAAGACATACACCTGATTTTCGTGATGATGTCATTCCATTATTACGTTCCGCAATTGAATGGGACTTCGATCAAGCAATGAATAAAATACTTATTGCGATGATATCCAAACTTTCCGGAAATCCCTGGAAAGGCTGAAACCATCTCACATTACCGGGATAATGAAGAGTGGGAATGGTAATAAGACACGCCTTGTCAAAAGGCTTGGCCGCATGAATGGAGAAACCGGATTGGAAGTTATTTCCGTTCTGCAGAATCTGTTTGCGTTATAAAGCAACAGAAAACCTTCTGCCGGATACATCGGAAGTACGGATGGAATGCTGCACTTCCCTTGCTGTATATTCAGTAGAGATTACAAAAAATGGG
>DAOWNO010000133.1 GCA_030642525.1 Candidatus Aegiribacteria sp. | reverse complement strand
GTATTCTGAAGGGAAAAAGTACAATCGGAGACCTGAACCCCCACTTGCTTGTATAACCCGGGTTTCCATCCACATTCATCGTGATAGTCACGGTGACCTGCCATGAAGCACCCGAACTGTCAACCTGTACATCTTCAGAATAGAGCAGAGGATCATAAACGCCTATGTCGGGTACCCTTGCCTCCATGGCGGGGTCTCCGTACAGTGCTGAACCATTCAGGTCCGGTGCACCCGCAGCTCCAGGAGTTGCATTGTACTTGTCGTAGTAAAGAGCCTGATTCGCCAGATAGTACGCCTGTGGCCAGGTGTAGTGCGCCTGACGCTCAAAATACGCCTTGGTACCTCCATGCTGCTGGCTGGACCCACCTTCGTTAATAACATAGCCGGTATAGAAATAGGCCCCGGCTGTATGAAGCCATCCAAGGGCCATTGAGTTATAACTGACTATCTTGCCTATCTGGCAATTTCCCAGGCCAAAGAATATCTTCGGATTGTCAGAATTAATTTCAAATACTTCGCTAGCATGTGAAAGACCGAGTGCCTGCACTCCAAGAGAACCAAACGATCTGAAATATCCTTCCAGACCGGCAGTTGGATAATGCATCTGCCACTGGTAATGAGCACCATGTCCGCTTGTAATGAAAATATTGATACTGTCGGCATTCAGGCAGTTAACGAGCCATTCCGTCCTGTCAGTAGGCCCATCTGTGTGTTGAACGGCATTCGGGTCATTAAGTGCCTTCGTGTAGTAAAGACCATAGGTGGCCTCGCTTGTGGAAATGCCCTGCGGGTAATGAGTAAGGTCACAGCTGGTTGTTCCTCCGAGAACGGTTTTTACATCGAACCCATCGGGACCGGTAGCCAGTCTTAGAGCATCGGATACATAGTATCCTGTAATGATTCCCCATACTGCGTCTCCGTATGGATCTTCATCAAGTCCTCGTCCGAACAGCCATGCATTACTCACAAATGTCGCTGTTGCGTCATTCCATTCAGCTACAAAAGCCAGATAGTCCGGTGCGTATGCGCCAACAGCATCCTGCACTTCAAAAATATCGCTGGAGTAAGTAAAGATTCCTGCTGAATACTTCACCTGCAGGCTGTCAACCACTTCAGCCCAGTCAGGAATCAGATACGTATCCTGCTTTACCACTATAGCGTATCTGAATGATCCCCGATCCGCGGTCCACTGAGCCATGACAGGAACTGAAATGATACACAGAACGCACAGGAGAAGCAGTAGAGAGCCAGCTCCTTCTATCCTTCCGGAAAAACGTATAGTGTCGCGGTGATTTTTCATAATACCCCCCCATTAAATCACGTACATCAATCAACGCCATTTCAATACTTGCTTTTCTTTATTTATTACTTCAGGGTGAATGTCAAGACCGTTGACGAAGTCGTTATGACTTATCCTTAATCATTATTCCACCAGCAGATAACCACGTTCGCTCTGAATTACTGGAACCCCGGAGCCATATATTGTCAGTTCCGCTTCCAAACTGTCATTACACATCCATATGACAAATCGTCCTCCAGCAAATACATCTTCATAAAGTTCATAAATTTTCAATTCGCCATCATCATTTATCTTCCGGCCACTGATAGCACCAGGTTCGATTGTTACAACATGCCCGAATTTGGTGAAAGATACATGATATTGAGAGCCTTCACTTATCCTTATGTAATCACTTTCCTGAAAGTCATCCATCGGAAGTTTAGCATCCGGCATTTCTATAATTCTGTCAATCTCCAGCACAAAGCTATTTCCATCCAGTAATGAAAATCTATCGGAATATTCATCATCCGAGTCAGCGGCACCGCAACTTATCATAAGTAATGATAAGCCTGAAAACATTACTGCGTATGTTATGAGATTCATTGTTTCCTTTTCCTGTATTCTAAGTTAAGCGGTTTACGCACCTAACATCGGCTTGTTTCTGGAGAACAACGATATCAGGTTCGCCTATCATCATACAAATACACTCCGGCAAACTCATTTAAGTGTGCTGTTTCCTGCAGGGTTTGCGAATTCCGTGAGTATGCTTATTGTAATATTGTGTTAGTTTTGCTTTTCAGACACCTGAAGGGAAGAAAATAACACTCGCTTCATGGAGAAGACCTGGATGCGTCTCCTTTAGTTACCTGTGAATTCAGTCTTCCGATGATGCTTTGGCTGGAACTTGCTATCTCAGGAAATTCAATTGAGGGAGGGTTTATATGTATGCTGTCAGATTAAGCTTCTGCCTGATGGTTCTGTCCGTGGTGTCCTGTTTCGCGTTTTCGGGAGACCTTATGCTGGGTGAACATACAGGATATTCAGAGCTACCCGATTTAACAGAGGGAATATCAGCAGTCAGAATAGATTCCGATTGCTGCGATCAGCCGACATTTACAGTAAGCCATACGGAATCGGGCGGGGACATAACTATTCATGTTGCTTCGAATGAAGCTTTATACGAAGGATGGGTCAGTGAGAAGGAAATCTGGAGCCATCCGAACTGGAACTACTGGTGGCTTAACACAAGAATCAACAGTGGTGCCGACAACATAATATACGCCGCAGTCAAGCTGTATCAGTATTCCAATAATTATGATATGTATATTCTTGAAAACAATGGGGATATCATCGAAGAGAATCTGGAATGGAACGGACCGGGCAACAACCCTCTTATAATCAATAATCCCTCGGAGAACATATACTTTGAGCAGCCCACACTTGATTCTGAAGGTACAGTTAGTGAAGATAATATCACGTACATTTTCTCAGGTGGTTCCAGCATTCAGTTCACGAAAATAGATGTGGACGGGACGATACTCGTAAGCGGAGAAACCATCATCACTGGAGCGAGCGCATGGACTAACGAAATACGAACTGCTGTCACGCCAGATGGCAGGATTTATATTGTCTGGTCCTGCAGTATGCATGATATAACCTGTTCATACAGTGATGATGGTGGAACTTCCTGGGCGACCCCGATATCCCTATGCTACAATGCTTCCAACCAGATGAATAAACCTCAGATATGCTGTGACAGTAACGGAAATGCTCACATCATCTGGCAGCAATGGACCGGGTCCTCCAACCTTCTTTGCTATATGAAACTCTATCCCGATGGAAGTATCTGCATCGATGAGAGTTTCCTTACACCCAGCAGCAATCAGGCCTGGTCACCACAGATGGATATCGATGAGGAGAACAATATCCATATTGTCTGGGCCAAAAGCTCACAGCAGACCACATCGGCCTATCACACCAAGATAAACGGCAACCTCGACGGTTATGGACTGCCAATGAGTGATGATGACCTTACCCTGATCCAGGAAGCCGCGTTCCTGTCGAACGAGAAAATCAGGTTTCCAAAATGCACCGTTGACGGATACATGAATTTTCATGTGATCTTTGAACGTGGCGAGTACGGTTGCAATGAAGCGAAATCGGTCTATTACATCAAACTGAACTCCATACCCATGTTGAGAGTGGAATTTCCCGATGATTCCGTAGCATTCGTAGAAATGACCGGCAGCGGAACAGTCTGGGAGGGTACTTTTGAGGCTTCCGGGAATGGAACCTATTCTGTACGGATTTCCGGGTCAAATGCCGCAGGAGATACCGGAGTCGATCTCTACGAATTCGTTTATCCCGGGACAGGATTTGAGACGGGTGACTGTGGCTCTGGTCTGATCAATTCGATCCGGAATTATCCGAATCCTTTCAGTTCTCAGACTGCATTTGTCTATTCTCTGTCCGGTACATGTGAAGTATCCATCAGGGTATTCGATGTTAGAGGGCGACTGATCAGTGAACTTACACAGGGAGAGCAGATACCAGGAACCTATTCCGTTAACTGGAACCCGAATGGCATTGATTCCGGAATGTATTTCTACCGCATTAATGCCGGAAGTTCAATCGTAACCGGAAGGTGCCTGGTTATTTCAGATTAGATAAAAGAGAACAGGACGCAATTGGAATCATGATTGGATTATTTCGCGCATGCTTGATTCGATTTTTCCGAGTGTATAAGGTTTCATTATTACTCCCATGAAACCGTATTCCCCGTAACGGGACATAATCGGATCCGTGGAATATCCACTTGATACGATCGCTCTTACAGCAGGGTCGATCTTCATCAGTTCCTCTATCGTTTCCTTTCCGCCCTTTCCTCCGGGGACTGATAGATCCAGAATCACAAGCCTGAAAGGTTCACCGTTTTGCATTGCATTACGGTACTTCTCTATCGCCTCTTCTCCATTCATTGTGTACTCGACTTCATAAGCAAGGTGTTCAAGCATGCTGGATACAGTGGATCTTACGATTTCCTTATCGTCCATGACAAGTATCCGTCCCTCATGGATTTCGGAAGAATCCTTTCCAATCTTCTTCCTGATTACTTTATCGGTTGATGCCGGGAGATGGATAGTGAAAGTTGTTCCGATACCATATTTGCTTTGCGCTGCGATATTTCCATCATGTTTCTTTATTATCGAGAAAGCGGTTGTAAGACCCAGACCGCTTCCTTTCTTTTTCGTTGAATAGAAAGGATCGAAGATATTCGATAAATGATCTTCTAATATCCCTGTGCCACTGTCACTTATCTCAATTATTACGTATCTACCCGGATTCAATTGCATGGAGGTTTTGCTATCAATCTCCGTATTCCGAGCCTTGATCAGCACTTCTCCTCCATCCGACATGGATTGGTCGGCATTGATGATGATATTCTGAATAACCTGGCTGATCTGCCCTTTGTCCACATTCAATGCCCAGAGATCGCAGGGAATGTCGTACGATGCGTTTACATTGGAACCGCTCAGGACGAAATCTGCTGATTGTCTCAGCAGTTCATTTATGGAGACATTCTCTTTTACCGGTACTCCTCCCTTAGCGAAGGTCAGAAGCTGGTGGGTCAGACTGGATGCCTTGTTGGATGCGTTCTCCGAGTTAGAGAGAATCCTGTAGATATCGCTTCCCGGTTCAGACATTGATTTTGCGAGGGATATGTTGCCTAGGATACCTGTGAGGAAGTTGTTAAAATCGTGTGCAATGCCTCCTGCAAAAATCCCCAGTGACTCCAGGCTCTGGACTTTCTGTCTCTCCTCGTCAAGCTTCAGCTGATCAGAAATATCTCTTCCCAATCCAAGTATTGCGGATTCACCCTGATAGGTAATGATCCTGACTGACAGGTCAATAAACCTGATCTGTCCGTCCTTTGAGACAATCCTGGTCTGATAGACGATTGGGATGTCCTTTCCTATAGATCTATTTCTTTCGTATCTCTCGATTTCTGCCCTGTCATCAGGATGTATCAGCTGAAGGAAATCCAGATCGTACAATTCTTCCTTGCTGTATCCGGTGAGTTCGCAGACACGGTCATTGACAAAGAGGAACCTGTTTCTCTTGTAAATGTAGATGCCGTCATGACTCTGTTCGACAAGAGTGCGGTATTTGTCCTCGCTTTCGCGCAACGCCTCTTCCGTTTTTATGCGTTCGGTGATATTTCTTCCGAAACTCAGAGTACCGGTTATCTCTCCGTCTTCGTGCAGGGGAATCGTCTGAACAAGCAGAACACCTTCATTACCTTTCTCATCGACTATCCTGGTTTGATAATTGTTCACATTTCCATTCAGAGTGTCCAGGAATATAGCCGTGACATATTCCAGATCACCATGATGAACAGAATATGAGAAATGCTTGCCTTCCAAATCGATACTTTTTACACCGGCCATTTCTTCGGCGTACCTGTTGATGAATACGAAATTTCCTTTCACGTCAAGCTGCCAGATGTACTCTCTCGCGTTCTCAACGACTGTTCTGTATTTCAGTTCAGATTCCCTGGTGATATCTTCAGCATTTTTTCTTTTGGTGATATCCTGCACGAGTGAAAGAATCTGTTCTACGGAACCATCATCTCGCCTGGTGCACTTCGATGAGATATTAACAAAAATGGATCTCCCGTCTTTGCAAATGAGACTTTTCTCAATCGAATAACCGTCCACATCACCTGAAAGCATCTGATTGAGTCTGATTTCATTCAGCCGCAGGTCATCAGGGTGGGAAATATCAGACCACTTGATCCTGAGCAGTTCATCCCTGGTATAGCCGAGGATATCACATAAGAAATCATTGACTTCAATAATGTTTTTCTCAGGAGTGACGAATGCCATACCGATCAGACCGAGTTCAAAATATTGCCTGATATGTTCCTTATCCAACTGAATTTCCCCTCGCAAGTTAAGTGAACACCACCTATTTTAACATAACTGTATGACAAAACCGAAGTCAAAAGTGTACAGCCG
>DAOWNO010000258.1 GCA_030642525.1 Candidatus Aegiribacteria sp. | reverse complement strand
GTTGAGAACAGTGAAGTGAAAATAGCGTTTGTTGATAACAAACCAATAATGGTAGAACCTCCGGATACAGTTGAACTTGAAGTGGTAGAAACAGATCCGGGACTTAGAGGGGATACTGCAAGTGGCGGTTCGAAACCTGCAATACTGCAGACCGGGCTTAAGGTTCAGGTACCGTTATTCATTCAGAAAAAGGATGTAATAAGAATAGATACTAGGAATGACAGCTACCTTGAAAGAGTTTCATCCTGAAGTACCGTCGGATCATACTTATTCCCACTTATAACGAAGTGCAGAATATTCGACCTCTTTACGACAGCATTCGCGATGTGTGTAATTTTGATATGATGTTCATAGATGACAGTTCTCCGGACGGAACGGCCGAACAGATTCAAAAACTGGTTCAAAAAGATCCTGGAGTATATCTTTTGAGAAGGGAAGCCAAGGACGGTCTCGGGCAGGCGTACAAAGAAGCCTATCAGAAAGTTCTTGAATCGGGCTGCTGGGACAGAATATTCATGATGGATGCCGACCTGTCCCATCAGCCGCTGCATCTTGAAAGGATTGACAGGGCACTTGATGATCATACTTTTATAGTAGGATCAAGGTATCTGAAAGGCGTCAGTGTACTGAACTGGTCCATACTGAGACTGAATCTCAGTTATTCCGCGAACAGTTATATCAGGTTAATGACGGGGATGCCCTTCAGTGACAGCACGAGCGGCTTCAGAGGTTTTCGATCTGAGGTGCTTCCCATCCTTCTGTCCTCTGGAATCAAATCCTCCGGATACGCGTTTCTGGTGGAAACACTTTACGATGTCTGGAAAAAAGGTACGGATATTGGCGAAGTGCCCATCATTTTCGTAGAGAGGGAAAGGGGAGATTCCAAAGTTTCGATGCGGGTGTTTTTTGAATCCTTTTTCACTCCACTCCGGCTCCGGATCAACTCCCTTTTCCATCAATAATTCTCCCAGAACCATGATATCAGGCCGTCCTGCAGTCCTCTTGCTGTCCAGGTTTGATTCGTGGGCACTTCGAACATTATTACCAGTATTATTCTTCTTCCCGACGAAGAAGTAAGCAGCCCTGCGATAGCTGACGTATCGCTTAAAGTCCCGGTTTTTCCTCGAAAGGTTCCCGGAGGCAGATCAGCCATTCTTGAACTCAGTGTTCCATCAACACCGTTAACAGGCAATGTGGCAAGGAATTCCACTCCCCATTCCGTTGAACTGATTCCTTCAGAGAGTATTTTTGCCAGATGAATTGGTGTCAGGCTGTTGAATCTGGAAAGACCCGAACCGTCCGCAAGCTGAAATCCTGTAAGTGAGGGAACAAGATCCCTCAGCAGCTGACCTGCTACATCACATCCTGCTCCGGTTGAGGCAGGGTCGGATCCTGTTTCAAGGCTGGCAGTTCTCAGAACCATTTCGGCTACCATATTCCTGCTCCACTTATTCATTGAAGCCAGTAGAACGAACATAGGGTCGGAAAATATTACAGAGGTCTGAACCAATGAAGCTGAATCAGGTGTCTCTCTCTGCGTTACCTGATTGATATTCAAACCGGCAGCTTCCAGCTCGACGGCAAGCATTCCCGCAAATTCAGCTGGAGGCCCTGCAAAGGGTTTGTAAAGAACAAGCTGGGTATCAGGGGGTATTGTTCCTTCCAGTATTATCACCGGTCTGTTCTCCGTCCAGCCTTCCACTTTGGCTCTTACTGATTCTCTGTTGCCTGTAACAAGATTATTCTCTATTTCCAGGTCAGGCAGCGGAGGATAGTAAAAGACTCTCATTGTATCACCTCTCGTGGAGATAATAAGCTGCAGGATATTGTCTCCAACAGAAAGACCTTCAATAGGGGGACAATAAATCTTGCTCCAGTCGGAGGTATCCCAACCGGGGTTGTGTGATTCGCTGGTGAATCTTGTTATGTCCCAGAATAGATCCCAGGAGGATTCAGGATCAAGGAATGCCGCGGTTTCCAGAGCAACAATCCTGATATGTTCTCCGCTCAGGAGAGGTGCACCGGCTCCTACTATGAAAAGCCTGTTGTCCGTAGTATCGGCCATTATCCTGGTTCTGTATACGTAGGAAGGTCCAAGTTCTTTCATAGCCACAAGGGTTGTAAGAAGTTTAACCGTGGAAGCTGGTCTGAAATAGGATTCGCCGTTTAAGTTGTAGAGTATTTCCCCGGTATCCGCGTCTTCCGCATAAACACCGGCTCGCCAGGATGATGGAATTGTCGGCATGTTCAGTGACAATAACAGAAGCAGTATAAAGTGAAAGAAACAACTCAAATTGACCTCCAGGTGACTTGATGCTTGAGGGAACAACATTTAGATTAGAACAATATAATCGATCGGTGAATAGAAAAAACTGAAGAGTTAATGGAGGTCCCTATGTTTCGCTGTATAACAGTTATTTCAATATTGATGTTTATCTTCGGGTGCGGTAAGCAAACGGAAAGCAATACCGCTGGCGAAGTTGATGATAATACTGGCATTGCCGGGGAGTACGCTGACAGAGTTGTAGTTACAGTAGGCGACAGGATGATTACAGGTGATATCCTGGCTCCCGTTTTTGAACGGTTAAATGGAGATTCGTTAATGATAAATCTGAAGATGGACGCGCTCATTAACAGATTGCTGATTTTACAGGATGCCCATTGCAGAGGTTTTGATTCTACCCGCGATATGGAACTGTTCTCTTACGAGAGTGAAAGCGAACAGCTTCAGAGTGCATGGATAGAATTCATTCTTAATGAAAAGGTGGAATTACCCCAGGATACCGTTGAAGAATACTATTCGCAGATGGGCACGATACTGATATACAGTGCGATTACAGTCCCTGATAGAGCTTTTTGTGACAGTCTGAGACAGCTTGTTATCGATGGAGAGAACATGAGCGATCTTGCTGAGGAGTATACTACGATTTTCCCTGAGAAATCCGCCAGAGGTGTTATTGGACCTATTGATTTTATGGAAACACACGCATGGGACTATCCGCTTCTTGATGGACTGGAAATCGGCGAGTTGTCCTCAATTGATTCATCCCGTTCCGGTTGGAGATTTGTAAGGATAGACAGTGTCTATCAGGACTCTGTACCTGACATCGAAGAGATCCGGGAGCAGATCAGAAATAGAATACTCGGCAGAATGAGAATGGCTTACAAGGAAGACCTTTTTGACAGTTTGAGAACGGTTCACAATCTCCAGATATCGGAGGGAATTCCTGAACTTATTGCTGATCACTATACCGGGAATGGTCACGAGTTCGAACCTTTTACTCCCGAGCAGGAGGATATGGTCGCGTATACTTTCACAGGCGGGGAAAGAACCCTGTACGCTTTCGTTGAGAATGTCAGGAACCTTCCTCACATGTCCGACATTGTGCTTGATGATCCGGATTGGATAAGGGAATACAGCCGGCTTCTTGGTACATACGATATTCTGGCTATGGAAGCGAAAAAAATCAAAATGGATACGCTACCTGAGATAGTTTCATTTATCGATCAGCGTATTGATAATCAAGTACTCGATATCTATTACGATGAAATCATAGGACCGAGGCTTGTGCCAACCGAGGATGAACTGAGGGATATCTACGAAATTGAACAGGATTCGCTCATTATTCCAGAAGAAAGAACATTCAGGACAATAGGTGCTGTTGGAGAAGAACAGATGGATCTACTGCAGAATGTTATAGAGGCCGGTGGCGATCCCTATTCGATTGCAGAAGATCTTACAGCGGTAC
>DAOWNO010000323.1 GCA_030642525.1 Candidatus Aegiribacteria sp. | reverse complement strand
GAAATGAAACTCGATATCGAGCAGATCGTCAATCGAAAGCTCGATCTCAATGAAGAAAAATATCCGGTCAGTAAATCAAGGGGTTCAGCTACGAAATACACTGAATTCTGATAAAATTAATTAGTGACAGGCACAATCATTTCATCAGAACAACCGGAACTGTTCTCACTTACAGTATCGAGGATTTCCTGGAATCTTGGGTCATCCCGAAGGCTGGTCAGGTCTTTATCCTGATCAATCCAGGCAGCATCGCTGAATCCCGCATCAACTGCACCCTGAAGCCAGGTAAAAGCTTCTTCAATATTTCCCTCAAGAGCCTCAAAGCACGCCAGATTGTACTTAATCAGGTAGTCCAGGGTTTCTACTGCTGCAAGAGCAATTATCTCTTCAGCGTCCTCCTGAAGAGTCTCCTCGACCATGGCATTAGCCCCAATGAGAATCTCATAAGCTCCTTCCGCAAATGTTCCCGTCTCGCGATCGAAAGAAGCATTCATCCGTTCATTGATCTCTTCCGCGGTATACGCCTGAACCGTGCTGATTACAGCGAACATTATCATTGCTGCTGTTGACAGTAATTTCATTCTCTACTCCGTTCTTCTGATTTTCATTTAGAATCCTGCACAGAACTACTGACTCATATGTATTATACAGCAACAGTATCTATTGTTCCAGGGATATGTAAATAACTTATTGATCCGGTGCAAGTAATTCCGGACGCGGATCAGTTCGAAGCCATTTCGCCAGCATCATATGAAGCTCCCGCATTGAAAATGGTTTGTAAAGAAAATCATTCATGCCTGCCTCAAGGCACATAGCGCGCTGGTCATCCATAGCATGTCCGGTCATCGCAACGATTGGGATGACAACTCCCCTTTCGCGCAGTTTCTTCGTCGCCTTAAGGCCGTCCATTACAGGCATCTGTATGTCCATCAGGATCATGTCGAAGTTTCTTTCCCCGGCCTTTTCCAAGGCCTCATTGCCGTTGCAAGCCTCTATGTGTTCAACATTCAGCCGATCAAGAAATCGTCCGGTTATCTCCCTGATACTATCGATGTCCTCGACGAACAGCACCAGAATTCCGCTGAGGTCAGGGAGAGCACCATCGGTTGGAGTCACGATCTCCAGTGTTTTCTGATCGGGAATGCGGAAAGGAATCCGGAAGAAGAAGGTACTGCCCGCACCAGTTGCGCTCTCAACCCAGATACCACCGCTCATTCCGTCCACAAGTCGCCTGCAGATAGCCAGTCCAAGACCAGTGCCGCCGAATTTTCTTGTTATGTAACCCTCTGCCTGCCGAAAAGGTTCGAACAGAGAATCATATACATCAGGTTTGATTCCGATTCCCGTATCTTTTACTGAGAATTCTATTTCTACAGAGGACTCATCCTGTGATACTATAGAGGAAGTCACTGTTACACTGCCTTCTGAAGTAAACTTCGCGGCATTTGAGATGAGGTTCCGAAGGACCTGGCCGATCCTGAGCGGATCACCCAGAAGAATCTTGGGTATTTTCTCATCATGCTCGATTTGCAGCTGAATACATTTATCGATCATATCCATCTCAAAAACGGAGACAGCCTCGCGAAGAACAACTGCAGGTTCAAAAGGTATAGACTCGAACTCGACTTTCCCGGCCTCTATTCGAGAAAAATCAAGAATATCGCTGAGAATGGCGAGCAGGGATTCAGAAGCGATATGCGCCTTTGTAAGATAGTCCATCTGTTCAGGAGTGAGATCTGTCTCCATAAAGAACTGGAGCATACCAAGTATAATGCTCATAGGAGTCCGTATCTCGTGGCTCATCATGGCAAGAAAATCACCCTTGGCTTTATCCGCTGCTTCTGCAGCCTCCTTGGATGCCAGGAGTTCAACATTCCGGAGCCGGTAAATTTCGGCTTCGCGCTCCTTTTCCTGTAACTCGAAATCAGCCCGGATCTGCGCCAGATGCTGATTCTTTTTCTCGGTGAATATTTCATCCTTCAGCCTGGAGTATTGTCTGTAGTATTCGAGTGCCTCTTTATAATATTCAGCTTCTTCGTATAGAACCGTGAAGATGTGCAGAAATCGCAGCTTGAGATCGGGATCATCCATTTCAACCGCGATCTTCAGAGACCTGTCAAGATAGTTCAGGGCTTTCTGCAAATTACCACCCGCAGCCTCGATTTCGGCAAGAATTGATAAAGCAGCAGCTTCTGTGTAACGATTCCCTTCATCGAGACTGATCTGCATGGCTCTGTTAATGTACTTCAGTGCCTTTTTGCTGTCTTTCAGCTTGAGATAAATGCTGCCGCAGTTGATGAGTGAAAGAGCCAGTTCATCGAGATTCCCAAGGTCTTCTCTTATCGAGAGAGCCTCGAGGTAGTACTTCAGTGACTTCTTATACTCTTCGTTATCCTGGTAGTAAACAGCAAGATTGATAAGTGCGGTCGATCTGATAAGGTCGTTTCCAGCTTTTTCCGCTGCGTCGAGAGTCAGCTTCACATATTTCAGGTAGTTACCATTATCATTCAGCCGGTTGTAAATAATGCTGAGATTGTTATAACTTCTTGCAAGTGCGGATGTTTCACTAATTTCTCTGCTGATGGAGAGAGCTTTGAGGGCATTTTCAAGTGCCTTCTCGTAGTCACCTGTGATGCCCCAGTAAATGCTCATATTCTGATAAGATCTCGACTCTCCGGTTCGATCAGAATGCTTCAGCGAAAGTTCAAGAGCTTCATCAATAAGGCAGCGCATTTTCGAT
>DAOWNO010000296.1 GCA_030642525.1 Candidatus Aegiribacteria sp. | reverse complement strand
GGAGGTGTGATGACAGTCGGAGTTGATGATGCGTATTCTGTGTTTCTCAATCCTGCTGGAACCCCCGGCTTCGGCGCTGAAACAATTTCCCTTGGTATGAACTATGGCGGCTGGACCGAAACAACTCCTGTCAGAGGTGAAATAATACCTGAGATTCAAAGAGGAGAAGATATGCCATTCTCACCATTTGGAGCTTTCAGCCTTGGAATTACTGAAAAGCTGTCGGCGGCCGCAGGCTGCTGCATGGTCTCCTGCTTCGACTATAAAGGCACAAATTACATCTATGGCGAGCCTGATATTCCAGATAAGATTACTATGATGCAGTACCTTGATTCAAAAGGAAACCTTCATGAGGCTCTTGCCGGACTTTCATACTCCCTATCCGATAATCTGAGTATAGGAGTATCAGGAGGCACGAGATTCGGATCAGCGGATATTATCAAGACCGATAATGAATATACACCTGATTCTACAGTGATTACTCAGTATGACCTGTCCTGGAGTGAAAATCAGTTCTGCTGGCATGGCGGTATCAGGGCTGGATTCGGATACGGTAACGCCGGAATTGCAATCACATCCTCCACTGATCACTATCCTGCAAAGACGGCAATTGGAGTTATGATACTCGCTGAACACCTGAAGAACTCGAAGATCGGATTCGAGTGTGAAATCATCTCACCCGGGAAAGATGCGGAATACATTGGCCGGCTGATGATAGAAAATCCCACTGCATCCTTCCTGAATACTTTCCTGAGCGTCTCATTTACTGATGGGCCGCACTGCTATAACCCAAGAATGGGATTTTCCACGGGATTTGAAATGAATTTCAATCCTGTAATAACTCAATTTGGATATTACTACAGGAACAGATCAAGAAGAGGTCTGCGCGATAACGATCAGTACTATCAGCATATCGATGATACGACAACACTCTTGAGCGTTGTCGTATTCTACCCGCTCTGACCCGACTTTATCAGAATTCCAGTCTGTCGCCCCTGCGGAGTACCACGACTCTGTCGCGGAATCTCCTTGCAAGATCCCGCTCGATTTCATGTCTCAGCCATGGTTTGAGATGAAACGTATACACGGGCACATCAGGCTTGTTCAGTTTCTTCAGTTCGTTCTCCAGAAGAACCGGTGTAAGGTGATTGCTGGCAATAGCTATATCGGTCTGATTATCCGGAAATGATACTTCCGCAATAACCATTGAAAGATCACCAAGCTCTGCTCCTCTTTTCCAGAGTGTCTCCGTCGGTCCCGTATCACCTGTATGCAGAATGGAACCCGTACTGGATCGGAAAAGGAATCCCCTGGCGCCGGCACTATGGCAAACCGGTTCTGACCAGGCTTTGATTCCCCCTGGAAGCTCAAACCATTCCCTGTCCTGCATTTCTTCATAGACAAGAGCGGGACCACGGGAGGTTTTAATTCTGCTGAAATCCGGCCACAGCAGATCGTTCATATAGTGTTTTTTGACCACATCAAGACAGGCCTTGCTTCCCATAACCCTCAGAGGTTCATCTCTGCGTGAAACTGTCGCATCAATCATAAAACCCAGTTCAAGTACATGATCAAGGTGGGCATGGGTAAGAAGAACCATTTCAACGTTATCCTGTTGTGTTCCAGAGAGCATGGACGCTGATCCTGCATCAAGCAGGACCGACTCGCCAAGAAGCATTGAACAGAGACAGCATCCATACTGCTTTGACCCATCAACACCTATCACATCAATGTACACTTTCTTTTCCTCTCTTTATCACTCTGGGCATGAACGGGCTGATCCGGGTAACAATTTCGTAATTTATTGTACCTGCCCATTCAGCCATCATCTCAGCGGAGATAATTTCATCTCCATCTCTCCCGAGAAGTACAACCTCATCCTCCAGACGTGACCGGGGAATATCGGTAAGGTCAATCATTAACAGATTCATGCACACTCGTCCAAGCAATGGAGCACGTTTCCCCCTGACCAGCACATGCGCGGAGTTTCCACACCCTCTGTCGTAACCATCCGCATAACCTACCGGCAGCACTCCAAGCCTTGTCTTTCTATTTGTCCTGAATGTACATCCATATCCTACGAAACTTCCTGATGGAATTATCTTTATCTGAACAATTCTCGTCTTCCATGAAAGAACAGGTTTAAGATCAGGCACCGGTCTTCCGATGGTCTGTGCAGAAAGAAATGTTTCTCTTGAAGGCCATAAACCGTACAGACCGATTCCAGTCCTCAACATGTTGAAGTGAGTCTCAGGGAACAGGATCGATGCTGCTGTACATGCAGTATGAATCACTTCAGGATGAACGCCCGAATCTCCTGTTAACCTGAGAGCTTCTTCGAATCGGTGAAGCTGTACTTCTGCATACTCATGATTCAGAGTATCTTCAATATTGGCAAAATGCGTTGACAGACCCTCTATCTTTATTCCTGGAATCAGAGCTGCATAACTTACAAATTCAAGTAAGTTCTCCGTCAGTATTCCCTGTCTGTTTGTTCCGGTTTCAATCTTGATATGAATTCTGGCAGGCTTTTCCGGACATGCTATTTCCTTCAGTTTTTCCAGTGTCTCGATATTGTAGACTGTCAGGCGGAGATCAGCTTCAACTGCTTCAGCAAGTTTATCGAGCAGCACATAACCAAGCAGAAGGACGGGGCGCTCAATTCCATTTTCTCTGAGTTCGAGCCCTTCATCAAGGGAATTCACGGCGAACCACGCAGCAGAGGGAAGCAGACCGGAAATCTCTCTGGCACCATGCCCGTATGCGTTGGCTTTGATGACAGCGCAGACCGGAAGATTCTGCCCGCTTTTCGAACATGCCTTCAACTGACGCAGATTCCAGTCAGGAGCTGACTCCTCGATTTCGATCCATTTCAGGTATTCCATACCTTGATTTATAAACAGCGTATATTCCTCAAGCAAGGATGATGAATAATTTGAATCCTCCTGAAGGAGGTTAACATGTCACAGGTTTTCTTCCTGCCTGCGGAGAAGACAGGTCTTCCCGGAGCTTTCACAAAGCTGCTGGAGAATCTGGAAACCGCTGTGAAATTGAAATCAACGGATTTTGTTGCGATAAAAATTCATCCCGGTGAAGCTGGTAATACATCATATGTGAGCGCGAAAAATGTTAACAAAATCATCAACGCCTTGAACCTCCCTGAAAATCGAATATTCCTCACTGACACTACCGCACTTTATCCAGGCCGCAGAGTGTCGGCTCCGGATTACATCCGTCTTGCCGCGGAACACGGATTCGGC
>DAOWNO010000102.1 GCA_030642525.1 Candidatus Aegiribacteria sp. | reverse complement strand
TTATCAGAACTGAACATTATCAGAACTGAACGTTATCAGGACTGAACTGTTCTATCCTTCGTAGTTCAGCATATCTTCGATCACGGCCATGAGCAGAACCTCGAATCCAGGATCATCCGGATCAAGATAGGTTCCGTATCCTTCACTCATGCAGGTGAACCATGCGAACTTGAACGCCAGATTCGCATAGGCTGTCGCTGCTGCGACGCCTTTCAACTGAACGTTGTTGATATCCTCAAGTCCGGCATAATCCTTGCCAGAACCAAAGAGGTAATCACTGTTCAGCTGATCAAGTCCCCAGGCAGCCGCACAAGCAAGGAGAGCATCTCCATTCTCACCTCTGATGTCCTGCAGCATGATGATGCCTGCAAGAGCGTCATAAGTGTATTGAGTCTCGGATCCTGTTGCAGTGAAGGTTCTGTATTCGTAATTCATCTGGTCATCAACATTGATCCAGACGTAGTAGTTATCTCCACCGATACTCATTTTCGTTTGCGGAGCTGTCATGTAGATCAATCCTCCGGCTATGCTGTCCACTGTGGATGCAGCACCTGTGTATGCATTAGTAGCAGTGAACATAGCTATCGGATCACTCTCCAGAGGCTGGAAACTGTAAGGAATTGGATCATCATCAATGATATCCTCAATCTGTTCCGCCACCCAGATCATTCCCGAATCAGCAGTCAACTCAAGGATTGGATCAAGCACTGCAGGTGGAAGATCCGGATGCAGACATTCGAAAACGGTCCACATCGTATCCTGCACCTGAAATTCACCTGGAGTCATTATCGGGAAAGCCTCTGCATCAAACTGAATTGCCATGTAGAAGTAGTTGTCAGCGATTCGCCATTCATCACTCACGAATAACGCTGACCAACCCGCTCCCAGGAAACCTTCGATACCCTGGACATTGCAGTCTATTGCATCCTGGAAATAATCGAGAGCACCATTTCCCTGCTCATTTATGAATATTTCATCCTCATACTTGTCCCAACCTCGATCAATGAATCCCTGATAGTAATACGGTGTGGGAATATCGGTCGGAAGCTGGTCTCCACAAGCACTCAGCAGTACGAGGGAGCCCAGGATCGCTATTGCTATTTTATGTTTCATTTCTCCCTCCTTCCTACTCTATCCGAAGCATCTTCTGGGTAACTGTCTCTCCGCATGCCTGCAGTCTGCAGAAGTAAACTCCTGCTCCGACCGCATGGCCTGCTTCATCAAGACCATCCCAGATAAGACTATGTTCAGCTGCCATCATCTCCGTGTCGGAAAGAGTCCTGATGGCTCTACCTGTCATGTCGTAGATCGTTACATTCACATGTCCCGTTGAAGGCAGCGAGAAACTGATTGCAGCTTCCGCGCTGAACGGGTTGGGATATGTGCCGCCAAAGCGGAAATCAGCAGGAATCTCCGGTGATGACACACCGGGAGACGAACCAAATGCGTAATTTCCGCCATCGGAGACCGCAGCGATCATTCTGCCGTTCTGGAACCAGCTTTCCAGTCTGTTCCATCCGTCGGAACTGTAACTGTACACAGCACCTTCGGAATTGTCAGCAGGGAACGAAATCACTGCATCAATAGATGGAATGCTCACCGGTCCGGCAAGAATGCCGGTCAACTGGCCGCGAACTGCTTCGAGTGAAGTCTGTGTTTCTACCGCAAGACCAAGCATTCCTGATTCACACAAGCTGACCATCGTGCCGGGAGCAGCAGCTCCGGCAGCGACATTCAGATGTATGTCATTCATGCTGAGTGACAGGCCGCCCGATGTTACATAGTCAACAGATACAGCGATACTGTTAGTAGCGCTGAATCCAGTACTGTCATAACCTGCGATCTGCAGATTGTATGCCCCGGGTTCCCAAGCGGTGAACCTGTGCGACCAGAGAGTTTCGTAAAAGACTGACATGGTGAAAAGACTGGAAGTATCAGTCGTCGTCTCTGTCGCTGTAAAGATAGGTCCGTACCAGTCAAATCCTTCCGGAATACTGTCGTACAGAGTGGTATATAGAGTTATATACTGATCGTTAACAGTATTCTGATGAGCTGACAGAAGAACGTCAGGAATGTCCGAATCCTGCGACAGAACGAACCTGAGATCACTCAGTCCACCCTCGTTGTTGTTTGTAGTGATCAGGTAGGTTGAGCCACCTGAAAGCTCGAATGAGCCCATATAGAAATCATCCATGGGAACGGTTTCAATGGAAAGGATTTCTGTTTCGTCCTCGTTGAGCGCTACAACTAATCCCTTCCACTTTCCGTCGAGTACTGTTCCTGATCCGCCGCCATCCGAATACATACCGTTAAAATATACAGTTGGATAATCAGCGTATTCACCAGTAAACTCAACGTATTGCGCGGCCCAGATCGGAGCCTTCATCCCCTTATCTGCAGCTGCTATCCATACACCCAGCGGATAACCTGAGGAGAATCTTTTCACAAACGATGCAGACTGGCCAATACCGCCGAAATCAATACTATCCGGGAGTATATCATACGTATATATCCCGCCGAATGATTCAATCTTCAGGTCATTGAGAAGGTTGCAGATAAGCCAGTCGTCGTAGATAGGAACAACATTGGTCTGTATGGCAACACTGTCCGGAATTGATGAATCTATCGCTCTTGCCACATTCAGCATGGAAGTAGTGTCGGATTGAGCAATGGAATTCAGGATAGTGTCATCATAACGCTGAGAAAGATACATCATCCAGAGGAACTCAGCGCCTCTTGCTATGCAGTAATCTTTCAGATGTCGGTTATCTTTTGGGCCAGTCATCCAGTAGGTAAGTTCGATGTAAAGAGTTCTCTTTAACTTCTTCAGATCATAGCGCAGGCCCGGGCCTTTCCCGTCATCCGTGATTGTAAGACCATAGCACAGGTACTCACATACCGCGCCCAGTCCTCTTGTGATCCAGAGGTCTTCCGTAGGCAGAACTGCCGTTCTTAGAAGCTCTCCAAGACCGTTCGGTACGTTATTCTTTCTAGCGAACATGGCGATATTATTAAACATTTGTTCTGTTTCAGTGTATGAATGCACATTGATGTAGAAGATGTCATGACTGTTGAAAAGTCCGCTTCCATCAACATCCTCAGGATTTACATACACCATGACCTGTCTATCGGCAGGGGCTGAATTGTAAACATCGGGTATTGTCGCGAATACAATCCAGATCCTTGGATCTTCATCTGTATCCGGGATATTCCCGAGATATTCTGTTACAGTCCCATAGACATCGACTTCGCCACCTTCAAAATCAGCGGTCATTATGTCCAGCTCAGCCTGGGTCATCAGGCTATCCCATACAATAGTGCCGAGAGGCGCCAGTCCTGTAGTATCTTTAACCGATACCGTGTCCTGCACCAGCCAGTAGGCGTGTTCCGTAACAGCCCGACAAGTAAACTGATGTTCCTCGATATCACCCGCGAACTCAGAAAGATCGGGAACTTTCAGAATCACTGTATCCCCGACACTCATGTCAGCACTTGCCACACCAACTCCCAGGGCCGGTAACAGGAGCGCCGTCAGGATGGCAAGCAAGCCATTCCTGCGCGATCCCGCAAATATTATCATATTCGACCTCCTACTTTAAGCGGTATACAAACCGCATCAACATATTCGTATGCCTTTTCACAATGCTCTGTGCGCTCAGGCATTATTCCCTTCACCTTTCATTCCTGGGAGGTATCTCCGCCTTCACCTGATCCGATACCGATAGGTGAAATCATTTCCTCCCAATTAGAGTAGCTGACTTCTCCTTCAAGTGTGGAGAAGATCTGTTCGTATTCTCCTGTTCCCCTCCTGTCGGCAAAAACGAACCTTTCATTCATGCCTTCGTAATAGAACCAGATCTCATAAGGATCCAGTCCTCCCTGAAAGAGAACAGCTTCAATATCATCCGGGGGACCATAGATAACATATACTCTTCCCCGGTCGGTTTCCCAGCCATTTCTGAAAGCGCCTGCATATCTCTCGCTCTCATTGCAGCGTGTTTCGAATTGCTGACGCTGCTCGGTTCGACCCCGCCAGTATGCAGAGTAGAACCTGACAGCGGCATTTTCATCAAGGTTGTCATAGATGTCGAGTTCCCTGTTGGATAGAATAAGTCTGAAATGCTCAGGATAAGGCAGTACAGTGACTTCCTCCGACGATTCCTCACCGGATTCAGAAAAGTATTCCACATCTCTTCCCACCATCAGAAGTTTTTCTACTTCAAGAGTATCGTCCTGAATAACAGTTGCCAGAACCACTCTATGAAGTCCAGAGTTCCGTATAACAGATAAGTCGAGGCTGTCTACCAGACCAATCGCATCCGCGCCATCAGGCACCGTCAAGGGTACCCAGGGTCGAGCGAATATGATCTCTCCGGTATAGGTTTGCAGCTGACTCCGCATGCGCATTGTACTGCCACCCGCGCCATATATCTCTACGTAGTAGTAAAGCGTGTGCTCTCCGGGAAGCGTAAAACTTCCGCTTGCTGCAGGATATATTATCAGTTCACCCTTTCTTAAAGGGTTAAACGATCCCTCCTGAGCCGGAACTACAGCTTTTGCGAGTTCAATCTCGCTGAGGTTTATCGGAGATTCAATTTCAACGCTGCGGGACAGCTGTCCCTCTCTTCCGTTTCCGACATCCGTTACAACAACATTCAGAACGTATTCTCCGGGCGTAACAGCAAGAACAGTACTGTTGACAACCGATCTGTTCTGAGCCCAGATAGTCTCAGAGTTCCACTGGTCAACCGCAACAGTGTCTCCATTTCCGGAAATCAGTACAATAAGCGTGGAAAACCTTGCCATTGAATCCTGATCCATGGAAAACTGCTCTATATTCAGCTGCTGATAGATTTCCAAACCGAGAGAACCGGTTCCGGTGTAATCGAAAAGCGCTGTATCAATTCCAAAACGGATATCACCCTGGCTGAGCGAAGCGAGATTCGAACCGCCGGCGATTCCACAAATCGCCAGCAACGCAACAGTCCTAGAAAATCCTATGCCTTTCCCAGGCATTCCTGACCTCCTCCCATTCCGTAAAAAGTTCGAACTCTCCGTATCCGTCATAATCAACGAAATCCACTTCGAGAGGGGGAGTAAAATAAATCCAGGTTTGACTGGGAAGACTGAAGTTCTCAAGCGGTCTGTTCTCTCTGATGTCTGGCTCACCCAGGAGAACATATACTCTCCCCCGGTCTGTATTGATACCCATTTTATTAAGAACAGAGAAGTGATCCTCTATATAGTCAAGCCTTGTAAGATACTCCTCCAGATATTCATTCCGAACGGTTCCCGGCGAGGGGTCTCTCCTGTGCCAGAATTCTGCCATCACAGCGTTTCGGCTGAATGGTCCTTCTGCGTTGGAAAGAGCCCTCAGTTCTGATGAACTCGAAATTTGTCTGATCAATTTCTCTGTCAGATCAGGATCTTCTCCCCATACATCCCAGGATTGAAGTAATTCGAGTCTCTTTCCGGAAGCGGCGACAATTTCATCATCGTACATGACAACAGCAAGTATTTCGTACTCGCCTGCATCAAGACGATTAATATCAATTGATGCCGTGTATTCAAAACTGCTTCGAGAAGCGGTCATATTCATCCATCCCTCTCCTCTGGTAATACCGCTCGCGTCCCTCAGGACATATGCGGCACATATGGAGTCGGGTTCGTTAGATAGTGAGGGGGAGTAAACATTCCAGACAACTTCGGTTGAACCGGAAGCTCTCTGTTTTGATCCTTCAAGAATTTGAAGACCGCCTGAAGACCAGAAGGCACTATCCACCAGGGAGACTTCTATTTCTTCCTCCCATGAATAGCTCCTGCCGGTTTCAAGATCCCTCATAATAACTGTCAGCAAATGACTGCCTGTCGGTACATTCAGAATCGAAAGTGTCTCGATTACCGGTAACTCGCTCTTTAATACTGATTCACTGTTTCTCACGGTTAACTCACCATCAATGACAGCGGCAACTTCCCAGGAAGCGGCCTCCGTTCCATCTTCTATCACAAAGAGCAGATCCTCTTCATCAAGGCGTACAGTCATGTGTACTGCACCACCCTCCTGCTCGCGGGCAGGCTCAACATTCCAGGTTACCTGGAAACCGGTGAGTACCGAAAGTACCAGTGCAAGAAGTGTCATTCATTCCTTCCGACCGACCGGGGCAGTGATACATCATCTGCCCCGCGGGTATCTAAAGTCAGCTAAAACGCGAACCCCAGACTGGCTCTATGAACCATTTCCAGTCTGTTCCAGTCCGCATAGGCGTAATCGAGGGAAATAGTATTGCTGCCAACAGGGATATTAAATCCCGCTCCAGCTGTAAGACCCTCTTCATCCGTGTTAATACGGTATCCGCCGCGAAGGGCGAACATATTGTTGAACCAGTACTCTGCACCTATTCCAAGCTGTTCTACATTATCACTGGGATGAACTCCATCAACTTCGACTGTGAGGAAATGCGATCCTCTGTTGATGATATCCATCGCCATTCCAAGCCTGAAAGTCATTGGCATCGAGTATGAATCGTATACTTCCAGAGAATCTTCCCCGCTGTTCCACGTAGTGTACTTCCCATCAGGAGTAAGCTCGCCGCCGAAGTGCTGTATGGACATTCCTATACGAAGGGTTTTGAAACCTGTGTCGTAAAGAGTACCGATATCAACAGCAATTCCGCCTGCGGAGACATCATCCCACTGCTCTCTGACATACTTCACGGTAAGACCCGCGCTGAATCTGTCAGTGAGCATTCTGGAGAAAGAAAGACCCGCAACCATATCAGTGCATGAAAAAGTCTCTCCCGTTCCTTCGGGCTGTTCAACGGTGGTTACGTCCATATCGCCGGACTGCAGCATCGCAAACTGAACAGCGAAAGTTCCTATTCCACTGAACTCCTTTGTTACAACAGCACCACCGTAAAGAATATCTCCATACCACTGCGTACCGGTGAACTGCACCTGTGTTCCGGGCACTCTCACGAGACAGGCCGGATTCCAGAATGCAGCACTGGGGTCGTCAGCGGTAGCGATAAACGCTCCACCCATCGCGGTTCCGCGAGCACCCAGTCCAAGTTTCAGGAACTGAGCACCGGCAGTCCCGACCTTGGCAAAGGATCCTGCCTCGGCAAAAGTCGGGAACAGCAGGAAAACGGCGACCGCTACGGTCAGGATTATACCTGTATACTTCATGGTCACTCCTCTCCTACTTAATGATGGCAAATTTGCCGATTACAAAGTCATCATTGGTCTCAAC
>DAOWNO010000087.1 GCA_030642525.1 Candidatus Aegiribacteria sp. | reverse complement strand
GAGAGTTGAGATCAACAACTGATTCGGGTGAGAACTATTTCTACGTAAGTGACATACCATTGAAATTCCAGGAAATAGCCCAGCGTTTCCTTGGAAGGGCGATACCTCTGGTCACCCAGGTTGAAGTTGGGGAATAATCCGCATAAGTTACCGTACAGGCAGTGAACAGACGTTAGGAATCAAATGCGAATAGACGGACGAGAAGATAATGAACTGAGAGAGATCGAGATCGAAACAGGCTACCAGCCTTCCCCGGATGGCAGTGTTCTAATCAAATGGGGAGAAACTATGGTCCTTTGCTCGGCTTCAGTTGAATACAGAGTTCCTTTTTTTCTGACCGGAAAGGGCACCGGCTGGATAACAGCTGAGTATGGAATGCTGCCGGGAAGCGGTAATCGCAGGATTAGAAGAGACCGTGGAGCAATTGTAAAGGGAAGAACGCAGGAGATTCAGCGGCTGATAGGCCGCAGCCTTCGTCAGTCAGTGGATCTTGCGCGGCTGGGTGAGCGAACCATAACTGTTGACTGTGATGTTCTTGTAGCTGATGGCGGCACAAGAGTCGCTTCCATAGTTGGCGGGGCGGTTGCTCTTCGCCTTGCTATCAAACGACAGATTGTGGAGCGCAAGATGAAGGATGATCCATTCAGAGGATTTGTGAGCGCTCTGAGTCTGGGTTTTATTGATGATCATATTATTCTTGATCTGTGTTATGAAGAGGATTCAGCCGCTATAATGGATATGAATGTGGTTGCTACTGAAACCGGAGAACTGGTCGAGCTGCAGGCAACTGCAGAGGGCGGCACGGTTTCGATTGAGACAGTCAACAGCATGACTGAAAAAGCGGTGAGCGCGATAATGGAATTCATAGTGCCCCTCCAGAGGGAAGCGACTTCTGAGTGAATAAGCTCGTTCTTGCCTCAGGAAATCCCGATAAACTCCGTGAACTGAGATCCCTTCTTGAGGATCTGCCGTTCGAAGTAATATCCATATCTGAGATTCTGCCGGACTGGTCGATTGAGGAGACCGGAATAACTCTTGAAGAAAACGCACTGCTGAAGGCAAGAGATGCAGCAGAAAGAACCGGAGTAGCTTCCATTGCGGACGACACCGGATTGTTCGTTGATGTGCTTGGTGGAGCCCCTGGAATATATGCTGCCCGGTTTGCAGGTTCTGACTGTTCCTACGGGGATAACGTCCGGAAACTCCTGCGGACAATGCTATACGAAACAAACAGGAAAGCATCATTCAGAACAGCCGCAGCATTTGTTTCTCCGTCAGGTGAAGAACTGTGCGAGATGGGTGAAGTGGAAGGCATAATCATGGAAAAGGCAGATGGTGAAGGTGGATTCGGATACGATCCGGTTTTCCTTCCGAATGAGCTGGACAGAACATTTGCGCGGTGTTCTCCGGAGGAAAAACACCTCATCAGCCATCGTGCCCGAGCCTTGAAGCGATTGATAGAAAAACTGGAATTCAGTAAATCCTGATGTGCTGTTAAAGAAAGCTCAATACATATTGACGATTGAAACTGTGGCTGGAACTATCATTCAAAGGATGGTTATCGCTCATTGATTCTTACGTGCTTTCAACTCTTTAAGCACATCTTCGGCAATCAGGAACGGAACAGCTTCGTAATGTTCAAAATGCATCGTGAATGATGCTCTGCCCTGGCTCATGTTTCTAAGATCAGTAGCGTAGCCAAACATGTTGGAAAGAGGTATCAGGGCTTTAATAACCTGAGCATTTCCCTGAATATCCAGTGCTTTTATGTTCCCGCGCTTTTCATAAACACTTCCTGTAACACTTCCCGAATATTCCTCCGGTGTTGTTATGACGACGCTCATAAGGGGTTCCAGCAGATGCGGACTGCCTTTCATGAATGCCTTTTTGAATGCGGCAGCCGCGCATCTTCTGAAAGCCATTTCAGATGAATCGACTGCATGAAACGAACCGTCTCGAAGAGTAATTCTGACATCTACAACAGGGAAATCCGCCAGAACGCCTTTCTGCATTGCGTCTACGATTCCCTTTTCGATGGCCGGAATGTATTCGCGCGGAATTCTGCCTCCTGTAACTCTGTTCCTGAAATCGAATCCATGTCCGGCAGGCATGGGCTTGAGTGTCATCACTACATGGGCATATTGTCCTTTTCCACCGGTCTGCTTAACCAGTTTCTCGTTTATTTCGACTGATGAAGTGATGGTTTCTCTGTAAGCAACTCTTGGTGGAGAGGTTTTTACATCAACATCGAATTCCCGCTTCAGACGGTCCAGAATAATCTCAAGATGAAGTTCACCCATGCCCGAAATGATTGTTTTCGCAGTCTCGGAGTCTGTCGATACGATAAATGTAGGATCTTCCTCTGAAAGTTTCGACAGAGCCCGGGAAAGTCTGTCACGATCGCTTCTCCGTTCAAGCATGACAGCTACGCTGAGGACAGGGGCGGGAAATTCAATTGCTTCTAGAATGATTGGATTCTCCTTGCAGCAGATTGTATCGCCGGTTGATGAATCAGGAAGTCCTATCACAGCGCCGATTTCTCCGGTATAGAGAGCATCCACAGATTCTCTCTTATTTGCATGCATTCTGAGGATTCTTCCAGCCCTCTGAGATTTTTTAATGGATGAATTGTAAACATAAGAACCCGATTCGAGTGTTCCTGAATAGATTCTTAAATAAATGAGTTTTCCTACATGACGGTCAGTCACAACTTTAAAAGCAAGAGCTGCAAGTCTTCCCTCATCTATTGGCATTCTTTCAATGGGAGAGCCGTCAATGCAGTGGCCGCTGACAGGGGGGAGGTCAAGAGGACTGGGAAGATATGCGACAACCGCGTCCAGAAGCCTCTGTATACCCATATTCCTGTAAGCGCTTCCGCCAAGTACCGGGCAGATGATGTGGGAGTGAGTCGCTTTTCTGATGGCCAGACTGAGTTCCTCAGATGTAATGGAACCGCCTTTGCAGTATTTTTCGAAAAGAGGTTCGTCAACTTCACTGATTTTTTCAATAAGATTCTGTCTCCATTTTTCTGCTTCCGCGATCATATCTTCCGGAATCGGTTCCTCATGCCATGTCATTCCACGGTTGGATTTATCGTAATACACGGCACAGTTATCAACGAGATCCACTATTCCCCTGAATTTATCCTCTGATCCAATTGGAATTACAACAGGAACCGCATTTGCCCCGAGATGTTTCTGAATGGAATCGACTACACCATAGAAATCCGCTCCCAGTCTGTCCATCTTGTTTACAAACGCTATTCTGGGCACAGCATATTTTTCAGCCTGTCTCCAGACAGTCTCAGATTGAGGCTCGACTCCGCCAACCGCACAGAAAAGTGCGATAACACCGTCGAGAACTCTAAGGCTTCGTTCAACTTCTACGGTGAAGTCCACATGTCCGGGTGTGTCGATGAGGTTTATCATGTGGTCACGCCACTCGGTTGCAGTTGCCGCGCTGGTAATCGTTATGCCCCGCTCCCGCTCCTGCTCCATCCAGTCCATTACTGTTCCGCCGTCATGTACTTCCCCCATACGGTGCAGTTTGCCTGTATAGTAGAGGATTCTCTCGGAAACAGTTGTTTTTCCGGCATCAATATGAGCCATGATTCCAATATTACGAACTTTTGATATTGAATATTTTCTTGACAATTTTTTTCATCCGTTCCATCATTTGCGTATGCATTATTTATTATGCTTTATAATCGAAACAGCCTTACAGCAGGATGTAATATAATGAAACGAATTCAAAAACTGATTCATGGGAGATATTTTGTCTGAATTGATCATCAGGCCTGCACGCGCAAGCGATATGAATGATATCGCTTCCATCTCCAGAACTACATGGGATCCGCTTGATGGGCCGAATGTTCTTATTTTTCGATATATCGAAAAGGATTCTGAGTGATACGCCGTGGCGGAAGCTTTTGAATTGTTGTCATTACTGGAATTTGAGTCTGTAATGAAGTTCTCGTTTGTCGTTTTAATGGTGGGTGGCACTGACTCTTATTTTTCGACATGACATGGATCGATGAATGTTTAATAATATTAATACTTAATTTTGTACTGTTTGCAAAAAGTTCGCAGGAAACTCAAGGAAGGTTCGAATGTCTGTAGTAAAATTTGGTATATGCCTTGCTGCTCTGTCCGTAGTGCCCTGTTTCGCGATCTCCGGAGATCCCATGATTCCGGATCATATCGGATATTTTGATGAACCCGATCTATCGGAAGAAATATCATCAGTTAGAATTGTAACTGATCGCTCAGATCCGCCGGTATTCACAATAAGTCATACCGAATCAGGCGGCAACATAACCGTCAATGTTATTTCTAATGAAGATCTTTTTGAGGGCTGGTGTAATGACAAGGGAATCTGGAGTCATTCAAACTGGGACTACTGGTGGCTTAACACGAGGATCAGCAGCGATATTGACAACATGATTTACGCCGGAGTAAAACTCTATCAGTATTGTGACCCGAACAGCAATTTTGACATGTACGTTCTTGAAAACAACGGTGATGTCACAGAAGAGAATTCTAACTGGAACGGCCCCGGCGGAAACCCTCTCATCATCAATAATCCATTCAGGAATACATATCTCGAGAAGCCAACAATTGATCCTGAAGGAATAGTTGATGAAGATAATATCACTTACATCTTTTCGGGCAGTTCCAGTATTTCGTTCACTAAAATTGGCGCGGACGGTACGATACTCGTAAACGGAGAAACGATCATCACCGGAGCGGGTGCATGGACTAATGAGATACGCACCGCTGTAGCGCCGGATGAAAGAATCTATATTGTCTGGTCCTGTGACATGCATGATATAACCTGTTCATACAGCGATGACGGCGGAGCAACCTGGGCGACGCCGATCTCTCTGTGCTACAGCGGTTCTAATCAGATGAACAAACCGCAGATATGCTGTGACAGCAACGGAAACGCGCATATCATCTGGCAGCAATGGACGGGAGCCTCGAATCTTCTTACCTACATGAAGCTCTATCCCGATGGAAGCATCTGTATCGACGAGAGTTTCCTTACAAATTCCAGCAATCAGGTTTGGGCGCCGCAGATGGATATCGATGAAGAGGACAACATCCATATCGTCTGGGCAAAAGGCTCGCAGCAGATCACATCAGCCTATTACACGAAGATTAACGGCAATCTGGATGGTTCGGGGCAGCCGATGAGTGACGATGACCTTACCCTGATTCAGGAATCTGCTTTCCTTTCCAGTCAGAAAATCAGATATGTAAAATGCAGAGTTGATGGATACATGAATGTTCATGTCATTTTTGAGCGAGGCGAATATGGCCGCCATGTTCCAAAAGCGATGTACTACATGAAAATGAACTCCATACCTGTGCTGAGAGTGGAGTTTCCAAATGATTCCATTGCTTTTGTAGAGATGACCGGCAGCGGAACCGAATGGGAAGGAACTTTTGCAGCATCAGGTGATGGAACCTATTCCCTGCGGGTTTCAGGATCCAATTCAGCTGGAGATACAGGAGTTGATCTCTACGAATTCGTTTATCCCGGTACAGGAATCGAGACAGGTGATTGCGGTTGCGGACTCATCAGTTCGATCCGGAATTATCCGAACCCGTTCAGTTCTCAGACCGCATTTGTCTATTCACTGTCCGGCACATCTGAAGTCTCCATCAGAATATTCGATATAAGAGGTAGACTGGTCTCAGTACTGACACAAAGAGAGCAGATACCTGGAACTTACACAGTGAACTGGAATCCGACTGGTATTGATTCCGGAATCTATTTCTACAGCATTCAAGCCGGAAATTCCGTTGGAACAGGCAGGTGCCTGATCATCTCGGAATAGACGAATTTGCGGAAGAATTAACTCGTTGTTTGTATTACCGGATCAGCATGCGTATATTCTGCGTTAACAAATAGACCATGTTGCCGGGGTGGTGGAATTGGCAGACACAACGGACTTAAAATCCGTTGCTCCTTAGGGGCGTGAGGGTTCAAGTCCCTCTCCCGGCACCATACATTCCGAGAGGATTCTTTTGGCCAGTATACGTGTACTTTCTGATAGCGTTATCAATCTTATATCAGCCGGTGAAGTTGTAGAGCGACCTGCTTCTGTAGTCAAGGAGCTTATTGAGAATGCGATGGATGCAGGAGCGACTTCGATAACTGTCGAGCTTGAACAGGGTGGAAGAAAAGGGATCACCGTTCGAGATAATGGTTCAGGAATGAACAAGCACGATCTTCTGCTGTCCGTACAACGACATGCTACCAGTAAAATTACACAGCAGAGTGATCTTGCCAGTTTGACGACATTGGGCTTCAGAGGTGAAGCTCTTCCGAGCATTGCCGCAGTAACTCACTTTTCAATACTTACATCTGATGGTTCTGAAGGCTGGAAACTGAGAATTGACGGCGGTGAGCTTCGCGATGTATCTCCGGCTGCAAGAACCAGGGGAACGACTATCACCGCCTCAGGACTCTTTTATAATCAACCTGCAAGAAGACGATTTCTCAGCAGACAATCTACTGAACTGTCCTGGGCGGAGAAATACGTCACAGGTTGTTCACTGGCAAGAACGGATGTCTCATTCAGGTTTATTCATAATGGAAGAGAACTGTTTCATCTTACAGCAGGACAATCTGTTCCGGAAAGATTGCGCGCAAGATACGGTATTCCCGGCGAGAACCGTTACGTTGAATCAAAGGGCAGCTCCGGAAATGCCGATGTTGAACTGATATGGTTCCCGGATAACCGATGGAACAGAAAAACTCACCAGTACATTCTTGTAAACGGAAGGCTTGTTTATACAGGTCTGGTATCCGGGCCGATTGATTCCGCGCTTGCGGGGCCTGCCGGTTATCCGCTGCTGTTCTGCAGTGTTGTGATTCCACCCGGCTTTGTAGATGTGAACGTACATCCGGCAAAAAGAGAAGTCAGGTTCAGAGAACCTTCTTCGGTCAGATCAGCAGTTGAATCAGCGCTTGGTGATCTGCTGGATTCCCGCAGGAAGGCAATGTTGTCACCGTCACCTTCGGGGTATAGTATTGCGGGAATAAGATCTGCGAAGACTGACAGGCACTCTGAGGATCTGTTCAGAAAAGCTATGGAGGTTCAGGCACCTCTGCCGACCGGAGCTTATGACAGATCCGAATCAACCTTTCCGATCGTGCAGATAGGAAGGTCATACCTGGTCACATCGACTGAAACCGGCATTGCTCTCATTGATCAGCATGCGGCACACGAGCGGATACTCTTCGAGACAGTGATGAATTCAATCAGGAATGGCTCTGAATCCGGTCAGCAGAAATTGCTGCTGCCTGAGAATGTGAAACTTGATAGAGAAGAACTTGACCATCTGGAAGACTATATAGCGGTTTTGAACAGAGCCGGTTTTGAATACCATGTTGAAGATGATACACTCATTTTAACCGCAGTTCCGCCAGGCACATTCCACGGGATCAGCGCGCTCCGGGAAATTCTCGGATCTCTCCAGGATCCCGAAAATGAAGACATGCCCCTGCAGAAGCGTGTTGCAGCGGCAGCGGCCTGTGCGGGAGCTGTCAAGTTCGGTGATTCCCTTTCTCCAGCTGAGACAAGACATCTTGTAGATCAGCTGTTT
>DAOWNO010000204.1 GCA_030642525.1 Candidatus Aegiribacteria sp. | reverse complement strand
TCCAGCGGGACATCATGGTTACGATCTGCTCTATTACCATACCCTCCCATGAAAAACCAACGACTGGATTAGCAAGAAGATCATCGAAAACCAAAATGATCACAATAATCCTTTCAAACTAATTATAGCATTTGACGTAACGTGCTGTTACATTATTGTAAATTGCATAACAGAAAGGAGAATTGATGAACCCTTTCAGGTATGGGCAGATCGTCAGCGGTAAAGAATTCTGTCCGAGACCCGGTCTGCTAGATCAGCTCAGGTGTCTTGCGGCTATCGCGAAAAATGCAGATATAAAACCTCTATCAGGAGATTTTCTCAGGGAAACAGGAATCAAAACTACTTCTTCCGTCCAGGCGGCTCTAAAAAGGATGACAAAACTGAAGACCATCTACAGACACAATAAGAAGTACAGATTCGCTAATCCATTCTTCAGCCTGTGGCTTCTCTGGAAAGGCTACTGATCAAACCGGTAAGCCCGGGCATTTTAACCCCTATCCTCTATTGCGTTAGCGAAATGTCCAGTATTCTGTACAGCCTGAACCTTGGACAACTCTTGACTCTGGTAGTTGTTGTACATATGATGAGGACAACAACTAGAAACTAATAGGGGAGTCAGGATGAAATTCAGCACGTTTAAACTTAGCAGGGCACTGATAATGCTTGGAGAACGATTGCGGCTAAAAGATACTCCTCCTGTAAGATTGGTAGTATGCGGAGGTTCTGCACTGATTGCAATGGAGCTTGTCTCCAGGACTACTGACGATGTCGATGTTGTCGCACTGGTTGATGAGCATCAGCAACTGATTGCGCCTGTCCCTTTCCCGAAGTATCTGGAGGACTCTATCCGGGAAGTTTCCGTTTTGCTGAACCTCCCGGTTTACTGGCTGAACTACGGCCCAAGCAGCGACTCGGGCGGATTGTTCCAGACAGGATTACCGGAAGGGCTTTTGAACAGGGCACACGAAAAAGACTACGGATCTCACCTGACTGTTTACTTTATTGACCGGATAGACCAAATTCACTTTAAAGTATTTGCCGCAGCGGACAGTCTTGGAATTCACGTAGACGATCTTATTTTACTGAAACCTTCCGATGCGGAAATGGAACATGCCGCCAGGTGGTGCATGACCCATGATCCTTCTGACGGATTCAGGAAGATACTCATCTCTATGTATGAACAGCTTGGATACCGGAATGTTGCTGCAAAACTGTAGGCTCCGGACCCTTAACCACTTGCTGGACCTGATCTGGTCCCAGTGGACTACTCTGGGTGTATCAGGGAATGCCCCTGTTACGCAGAAGTGGGTACTTGATCCCGAAGCGCTTGTACTCTTTACATGCAACACGGGCAGATACGAACCGCGTGCATTCGATTCCATGCTGGAGTGGTTGAGTATCAACCAGCGATTCCTCAATGTACAGCGTTTGAAAACCATCCATCGGCGGGAAAACTTCGAGGGGAAGCAACTCCTTGCAGCTATTGCACACCTGCTGATGAAACCTTCATCCAAAGCCAAATGGAAAGGATTCAGCGACAAAATCTTCCTGCAGCCCACAAAAACCGAGTCGCTCTTTAAACTGAAGGACGGCAACTCTTACCCGCTGCTTGAGGATTCGGACGTTGCCTTCAAAAATGCAGGTTTCATCAGACATGGCTTCCAGAACCGTAATACGGTCGGGCATTTCAGACCGGACTATCCCGCTAATCTTATCATGAAGCTCAGGGCGCTCTTCGGTCTCAACTCACGGTGCGAAATCATCGCTTACCTGTATACTCATTCTGAAGCAAATCCTACAGAGATCGCTTCATACACCTATTACTCTCCGAAAGCAATTTATAACGCCATCACCGATATGGAAAAGTCTGGAGCGCTTGCCCGCAGAACAAAAGGCAGAGCATCCCTTTACAGCCTTGAAACCAATACCTGGGAAACACTTCTTTCCCCGGAAGGAGTTTCAGCGGAATGGATGAACTGGCCCACGGTCTTCCGAACCATTGAAATCATATGGACTGCCCTGGATAAACTTTGGATTCAGAACGAATCAACTCAGACGGCTGAAAACGAAATGCGTCTGGTAATTCATGAGGCGCTTACGAAGCTTCAACAGACAATCCCGAACTTCACCAGGAATCATAGAGAATTCTCCAGAATACCCACCCTCGATCTGCAAGAAATGTACACCCTTATTGAAGAAATGATTAAGTTCCTCAGCTAATCCGCGCTTCCAGAGCGCAGGCTTCCGCTTTTCGAGGATCCGAATGGAGACAGGCATAAGCAAGTACGCCTCATGCCTGTGATAACCTTCACCAGTGGTTTCTGAAGAAAAGGCTCCACCATGTTCATGCACATCCTTCTATCATACAGATAGCTTTCCTGAATCATACTGCATCCTTTCTGTATATCGAAAGGACAAGCAAACTCAAATCAATGTCAATCTTTCTGTTTCTCCAGAATTCACATGTATTACGATTCCAGGAGCCATTGCCATGCGGAAAATATCAGACCTATGAAGCTGGAGATATGGTCCATTCTCCGGCCTGTATTCTGAACTGGATTGCAGCCAGCACCAGCAGTATCGATGACGGGATCAGAAGAGACCAGGAGAGAACCGAAATGATACCGGCGGTTCTGAATCCAATATCCAGTAGTGAATCCAATAAAAGAGAAGCGGCAATAAGCGCCATGGGAAGCAGTATCCAGAATGTTATCAGGAACAGGAACAGAATCAGAAAGCTTTACCCCTGTTCAAACCGATCCTCACTTCAGCAGATGTCGAATGCTGTCTTTCGGCCATGACTACAGCTTTAGCGAGCAAGCGTACTGCGGGTAATTATGTATAAGTGTTTCAGATCTCAAACACACAATTTCCCCGGGAAGCTGCATATTTCTGGTATTCGCTTTGATTGAGCTTTAGACGAGAAGCAGGGAACCATTATGCAAATCTATGACTTACTCAATGTACTTGAGAATCACAGAATAGAACAATTTCCTGAAGAAGCCCTGAAAGAGGCTATCCGCCGTAAACGGGAAATCACGCCATATCTATTGCGGGCAATCGATATTTTAGCTGAAGAACCAGATATGCTGGTATTCAACACCTCAAACAATCTGCATTTGTTCGCATTTTATCTTCTCGCCCAGTTCAGAGAGCCTCTGGCCTACCCGATTATCATCAAGATATTCGAACTTCCCGTAAGAGTTCTGGGTCCCCTTTTCAGAAATATACCAGCAGATGATAGATCTTCAATTCTTGCTTCAGTATGCAATGCTGATATTGTGCCAATTAAATCACTCATTGAAAATTCCTCTCTCTTTGAATCTGCACGAACAAATGCTCTAATTTCATTACAGATACTCGTTCATGAAGGCATTCTGGAAAGAAAGGAAGTACTGGAGTATTTTGCGGAGCTTTTTCAGCACATACTTGAAAAAAAGCCTTCTCCTCTCTGGGATCATCTCGTCTATGAAACCGTACAACTCTACGGCAAAACGCTGAAGGAACATATCTATACCGCAATAGAAAACGATCTGGTGAATCCCGATTTCATATGCCGGGAAGTCGTAGATAATATTCTTTCTTTGCCCGAAGATACAGTTCTGACTCATTCAAGATATAACTGCAGAGGGCTGGTTGATGTCCACCGCTTTCTGGGTTGGTTATCGCCTCTCGAAGAAGTGTTCAGATCCCATGTGTCAGCGGCTGATAGCCCTCCTCCTCCTGCCTGTACATACATCAGGAAACATACCAAAATCGGCCGGAATGATCCCTGTCCGTGCGGCAGCGGTAAAAAGTATAAGAAGTGCTGCGGCGCTAATTGAATCCTTGGGAATAATGACAAATAAGAAGAATCTGTCTCCGAAATTTCAGTTCTGGATTGATGCGCGGAAATGATTTCATCCGTCTCATAAGCATATCCAGATGGCCAGGGAGTTAACTCTCGGAAGTTCGGAAAGCCTGCGAACCATAAGCAGGAACCCTGGAAGGAGCCGCTGCCGGATTATATTATAATTCTCTATCGAACGAGATTCAGGAAGGATCGTCCTGACAATGTATGGTCGATAGAGCAGATAGTGATGGATAAAAAAAGATGGAAGGGACAAAATCGCTGATGATTGAAAATGAATCAGAGAGGATCTGTTTTAACTGCAATCAGTTCTTCCCGGCAAGTATGGGTGAAGCAACGGAATTTGGAGTTTGCCTTAATGATAAAGCTTTCGAACCCTATATTGATGAATTGCTCGAAAACCGGAAGACCGCAGCCTGCCGGAAGCTGGTAGACTCTGCAAAATTCTCAGGAGAACGGGAGGCGTGCAGTAAATTTGAAGAGGTCGAAAGAATTGAAATCGATGATGACAGTCCTCTGGGCCATCTGATAAGTCGCTCGAAGGAAACCGGTGAACTTGATCCGGAAGCCCTTTATGCTGTTCTTCTTGAAGAGCAGAGCAAAAATATCGACTGGAAAACGATTCCGGTTGATGAGTACGCAGCAACCCTTCGAAGTTCGAACCCCGAAGAACGAAATTCGGCTATAT
>DAOWNO010000077.1 GCA_030642525.1 Candidatus Aegiribacteria sp. | reverse complement strand
GTCGCCGGTAACCTCTCCTGCGTCTGTTCCCTCAGTATCTCTTTCATCAGCATCTCCAGGCTGTTCTCCACATCCGGATAAAGCCATACCGATGATCATCATAAGCACAAGCAATAACTTCGTCATATCAACCCTTTCATGTTAATACAAACTTCTTTTCTAAAAGAACCGGTATCCAGGAATTATGCGAAAATAAACTCAATCAGTCAAATATTCGGCTATTCAGAGCTGATACTGATGAGTGCAGCAAAGGAAATTCCTGCTTCTTTGAGTTTTTTTCCACCTCCGAGAAATTCAAGATCGATCACGAAGGCAGCGCCTGCAACACTGTTTCCATCTCTTCTAATCAGAGTTGCAGCAGCAATAGCTGAACCGCCGGTAGCCAGGAGATCATCAACTATAAGCACTCTGCTTCCCTCAGGAAGCGAATTGCTGTGCATTTCAAGAGTGTTGGAACCGTACTCAAGTGAATATTCCTCGCTGATCATATCACCTGGAAGTTTTCCGGGTTTTCTTATAAGAACAAGCGGAAGGTTCTTTTCTGCCGCTATAACTGAACCGAATATGAACCCTCTGGATTCAATGGCGGCAATGGCGTCATATTCAAATTCTTCGCAGGCCTTTTCCAGATGTTTCACGGTTTCGTTCAGGGCCCCCGAATGCGTAAGTATTGTGGTTATATCCTTGAAATTCACCCCCGGAATCGGGAAATCAGGTATAGTGCGAATAAGTTTACTTATTTCAGTTATGCTCAGCATCGATCCCCCCAAAATTCTCTCTGACAAATTCAAGCGCTTCCTTCGGTGAATTCACAGGAATTACTCCATCAATTGTTTTCCATGTTCCCATGACGCAGACAGGTCTTCCGGCCTGAAGGGCAAAAGCGATCTCAGATAATGTTCCGTACATTCCTCCAACAGCGACAACAACCCGCCCTGAAAGTGAGATGATCCTGTTCCTCGAAGTACCCATACCGGTTACAAGAACCGTTTCAACATACGCATTCGCATCCGAGGGATTAACACCCGGAAGAATTCCAATCGTATGACCGTCTGCCTCGCGGGCGCCCCGGCAGACGGCTTCCATGATACCTGTCCCCCCGCCGCAGACAATGGTATAACCCTCATCGGCAAGATTGCGCCCAAGTTCTCTTGCGATTGAATATTCTTCAGGGTCCGCGACTGCTCCGCCAATAACAGCCACAAGCTTAATCCTCATAGTAACCTTCCAGATAATTGAATCCGGTGGTGAAGAAAGATTGGTCGGGGCGAGAGGATTTGAACCTCCGACCTCCTAGTCCCGAACCAGGCGCGCTAACCGGGCTGCGCTACGCCCCGACAACAATATACAGCCACGCAAATTTACTACTAACTCCTGCTTGATGCAATATCACTACACGCCCACCAGAAACCCGATGCCGGCAAGCGTACCGGTCATGATCAACGTGATTATCGCACCTGCAATCGCAACACCAAGAGCAATGGATGGAATCGCAATTCGAACCGGAATACCAAAAAGGAAAGCTACAACGCAACCTGTCCAGGCCCCGGTTACGGGAAGTGGTATTGCCACGAAAAGGGTAAGTCCCAGAGCTTCATATTTCTCTATTTTCGTTCCGGCTCTTCTTCTTGCTCTCTCGAAAAGCTTATCGAAAAACCTTTCGAAAAACTTCCACCTGCTCAGAAACCTGCTCACCGGGCCAAGGAACCAGAGTATGAACGGTACGGGCAGCATGTTACCCGCTACTGCAAGAAGATAAATCTTCCACCACGGCCACATCCAATGAGCATTAAGGAAAGCTATCGGGATACTGCCGCGTAATTCAGTGAGAGGAAACGCTGAAAGCACCATCATCTGTATTTCAGCCGGGATACCGCTCAACCACTCAAGAAGCACATCACCCATGCAGTTCCTCTCTTACCAGGAGCATATCGTCAAATACTTCCAGTATTCTCCTCAAATCTCCGAGAATTCTATCTCAGCTGCGAGACTTTTCTGTTCAATGCACATTATCAGATAAGCTCCTGAGAATCATGATGTGAAAATGGTCGGGGCGACTGGATTCGACCCAGCGACCACTTGACCCCCATTCAAGTGCGCTACCGGACTGCGCCCCGCCCCGACCGCAAGGCCAATAATTCCCCGGTGTCCTCCTGTTTGTCAACTGCCTTAGGAGTGTGTCCGAGAATAGGATGCTCCTATTCCCGGTCACTCTCCATAGGATCCCGATCAAGAGTACTGATTATGTCGGTTAATTCCTGCTTTATCGAATCGATCAGAGCGGTGGAAACGCTGGTTGCATCCAGTTCCAGATTCATCTGCTGCGATGAGTTGCCCATCTCTTCAATCTTCTGTTTTGCGCCATCGATTGTGTAACGCTCCTCGTAAAGCAAACGGCTTATCAGCTTGATCAATCTGATCTCTTCCGGTTTGTAGACTCTGTTCCCTGATTGACTTTTAGTGGGGCTGAGCATGGGAAAGGCGGTCTCCCAGTATCTGAGCACATGAGGTTTCAGTCCGGTCATGCTGCAAACCTCACTTATGGAATAGTAAAGCTTCTCACTGTTCGATTCCACTTTACTCCTCCCCGCGTTTGAGAACATGTGACATTTTCCGCAGCACTCGCGCAAAAACCGATCCTTCGGCATCCTTCATTTCTCTGATTTTCTTAATCATCCGCTTTGCTTCTTCATGTTCAGAATTCCAGGACAGAGCTTCGAGCATCGATTCCTCCGCAAGCAGCAGCTGATCAGCCTGCATATATATTTTCCCCAGCATTATATAGTTCTCAGGGTCATGATACTCAACCGTGCATACTATTTTCATATGATTCACTGCATCATGAAACCTGCTCATGCCAGCTGCAGCGGTTGCCAGCACTCTTCTCAAATGAGGATTATCGGGATGTGTATTCAGGTATTTCTCGAGCAATCGTGTGGCCTCCCAATAATTCCCTTTCCCGCACAGTTTCTCAGCCTCTCTTGTGGAGCGCATCAGCTTCGCATCGAGGAGCTTCATGTCGGTTGCCGCGGTTTTATCCTGGATTACTTCCGGTTTCGGATCAGAAGGCTTTTCGGAGCTTTTATCAACTCCTATGAGTTCATCATACTTCTCTCGCTCATCCCGATTGGAAAGCACATGATAAGCCTGGTTGACAGTCATATAAATTTCTGTCAGCTCCGGATCGTTTCCAGTTACATCAGGATGAAGTTTTCTTGCTATATCGTGGTAAGCATTTTCAATCTCATCGTGAGATGCCCGGCAGGGCACACTCAGAATTTCGTAGTAATTGGAATTTTCTATTATAACAGTCAAATTCTGCCCAAATCTCTGCCTACTTCAGAACGGTAAATCTTCGGCTGGCAGCAAATCCATTGCTGTCAGTCGCTCTTAAAATGTAAACTCCGGCGGCGATATCGTCCGTGATATTCCATATTACTGAATTATCACCGGCAAGTAATTCTCCAGAAATATTATACACAACTCTTCCGCTTGTATCGTACACGGCTACTTTTACTCCGGTCGATCCGGGCGCGGTGATCGTGAAAACCGCGCTGGAAACAACAGGATTGGGATAGACAGCGCCAAGTGACAGTATCGGTTCTATCGAAACTCCTTCATCTTCACCGATACCGACGAATCCAGGCGCGGTCATGCAGAGCCAGATGTTCATGTAGCGACATTCTTCGCAGAAATCCTCAATTATCGTAGTATCATTCTGGCCATTCCAGAAATAGGAATTATCCACTTCAGGAGTGAAGGACAGTATGCCCTGCATGGTATTGCCGCCGTAACACCAGTCGTTCTGTTCTCCGTTGACCGGGTAAAGAATCTCACCCGCTCTTCCAGGTGTGTAACCGTTGAACTCAGTCATCGCACCACCCCAGGCTTCGAAAGTGCTCTGGTCGGGCGTGGGTATGTTTTCGTATCCCCAGGGGTAAAGCAGCCAGCCGCCGTAAGTATGGTAGTTCATGGCGGCGATCGGCTGAATGGCCGTTATGAAATCTCTCTGGACCTGGGTTTCAGGTTCGGAGAATGCAGCTGTTCCGCGGTAGGTCTGATCCCACGGATTCCCGCTTGAACCGTAATTATCGTAATTCCACATGTATCCCCAGTTGCGGTTGAGGTCGACTCCATCGCCCTCTGTCCAGTTCATGTTCTTCCGCTGATTTCCACCGTTCGGCATGTTGTATTCGTATCCGTCGGGATTGGCTACAGGCACGAAGTACACAACTGCGTTATCAAGAATCCAGGCTGCCATCGTGTCTCCCCCATCGTAATTGCTGGTCAGCCACATGGCGAAATCTATCAGAACCGAATTGCCGCCAGGCTCACGCGCATGGATGAGAGATGAGAAGTAAATGGGAGGTTTGTAGCCGCTTCCCACAGGACTGGTCATCTTTATCATATATATGTCTCTGTTCTGGTATGACTGGCCTATAGTGACCGGTGTATCGACAAGATCCGCATAGTCCGCGGCGAGTGCGCACCAGAACAGCCAGTTCTCCTCAGGGCTGTAAAAGTATCCGGCGTTCTTAGCGTTCTCCGGAAGGAGTTCCCCCCACTCCCTCGGAAGCAGTTCGTAATCTGCAAAACGGAGAGAAAGCTGATCTACCTCACGTTCGGGAATCATCAGATCAGCATATCCGAGCCTGATATTTACATTGGCTACATCGTACCCGTCAGCCAGCAGCTGCTGCACAGTACCGACTGTAACATCGTGAACCCGAACCAGCCTGTCAGCTGAAACAGCGGACACAAATATGATGATTGAGATCAAAGTTATCAGTGCTTTCAATGTAATCTCCTTCGCTGAGATTGACTTCTGTCGGTTCAGCGCTTAGTTTTGCCGCCTACTGACAGAAAATCCATTATCAAGGGTATATACAGAATACCACATAATTTGTGAAAGGAGTCTCCTCTTGGCAAGGAGCAAGCAATCTTTAAAGCGTCACAGGACTGATACGGTCAAGGCAAAAAGAAATCGTAGCAGAATGAGAACACTCAGAAGCGCCATCCGCTCCGTTCGTGATGCGCAAACCCCTGAGGAAAAGGAAACAGCCTACAAAAAAGCCCAGAGTCTTATTGACAAGTCCGGTAGAAAACGTCTGATCCACCTGAACAAGGCTAAAAGGCTTAAAAGCTCACTGTCATAACTTTTTACGCATAAGAGCAGAATAGTTTCAGGGGACACCCAGAAGAGAGTGGATGTCCCCTATGAATGCTGATCAATCAGTGATTCAGAAATAGTAAGTACAGGATAAACTCCCAAGAAACCCTTCCGAATTTCCGCTTATCATATATGGTCCATTATGCAGGAAACCCTCGCTGATGCCGGCATCAAGTGAAAAATTGAATATTTCAAATCCAAGCCCGAATCTGCTTGAAATCCTGGTTGTGACTACAGCATCCTTCTCACCATCTTTGAATCTGTTGGTTATACTGATGGCTCCGGCTCTCAGAAAAAGCCAGCTGTTTATTCTCTGCTCAATACCGGCCTTGATGTGGATAAGATCCAGTGTCAATGCATCATCACCATCTTCCGGGGAAGAATTATTCACACCGATGAACGCTCCGGCAATCAATCTTGTTTCCGGCGAGATCATTCTGTTAACGGCAATACCCAGATCCGCGCTTATGGTAGTGACGATAATGGAATCCTGTATATCAAGCCTTGAAAATTCAGCACTGATGACAGGAAACAGGTTGAAGAAAGCGTGATCCGTATGTCCTCTGAGCGAAGTGTTGAATTGAAGCTCCGTGGTTTTCGTGGATGTTTCGGCAGAAGAATATTTAACTGAAAAGTATTCAGCTCCCAGAGATATGTCGGAATACTCGAATGGAAATGCAAGCCCTGTTCCGAAAGAGGTTGAAAACGAATACTGATCCTTGATACATTCCAGAGGTCCGTAATTTGTCGTTTCATTCTTTATATAATCCACTCCAGCAATGATTCCAAAACTGCCGGGATTGTAGAGCACCTCGAGGATATGCTTATCATGGTTGTATACAGCTCCCCAGCTTGTTCCTCCGGAATTCGTGACTCCGCCGAACCACCCCAGCTTCCACTTTTCACCACTGTCTCCCATCCCTTCAACTGCAATAGAACTTATCGAACAAAACTGGTATTTGCTTATAGTTCCGGGGAAAGCCCACATCTCATTGAAATCGTTCAGGAGCAACCTTGCGTCGCCAGTCAGCACTGTCAGCCGCGGATCGCTTGCATATGAAAAAGCGGTGAGCAAGACAAGCGCAATTATTCCAGCTCTCATATTTACCTCCAGGTCGAGTACAGATTGAACTTCATGAGTAATAATCTTAATAGTATGAAATTCATAACTTATGAATATCATAGATTAAATGTATTCTCTTTCTGCCGTTTTCTTAGATCATCTGTCCACCGTGTTATCAGCGGATCAGATCGAGAATCCAGGCTCGATTACAGCATTTTTCGGGATAACAATTATCCCCTCCCGGATATAGCACTGGTCTGAAGAGTATTCCAGTACTGCGCCGGAATTCTCTAATCTGCAACGATCCCCGATTCGAGCGTTCTTATCTATTATCGCATTCTTTATCAGGCAGTCTCTGCCGATCCCGAGCAAAGGGAGGTTTTTATCAGTGTTTCTGGGATCGCGATAGTGTCCCTCCCAGTAATCCGCACCCATGAAGACGCAGTTCTCCATTACAGTTCCGCTTCGAATTTTGCCCCGCAGTCCCACTATGCAGTGCCTGAGCTTTACTCCGCTGACATCTGACGCATCGCAGATGATCGTGTTATCAACTTCACAGTTTTCCATTCTCGCTCCGGGCAGCGCTCTTGCTCTTGTAAAAAGGGGAGAAAAAGAAGTGTACATATCAAAGCAAGGATCAGGCATGGCCATATCCAGATTTGCACGGAAGAAGCTGCTTATGCTTCCAATATCTGACCAGTATCCATTGAATGGATAGGACAATACATTCAATTCATCTATGGAATCAGGGATAATCTCTTTTCCGAAATCTATAACATCAGGCTCTCTCCCCAGAACTTCCTCAAGCACATCAGGTGAAAACATGTAAATACCCATACTTCCAAGGTAGGGTATTTCATCAGTCAGCCCCTCCTGTGTACTTTTCAGCTGCGGCAATTCAACCGGAGAAGGCTTTTCTCTGAATTCAGTAACAACACCGTCTCTTCCCACTTTCATGATACCAAGAGTCGGGGCTTCAATTGCAGTTACCGGCTTGGTGGCGATTGTTATGTCAGAAGCATTTCTGATATGATATTCCGCAAACCTGTTGAAATCCATTCTGTACAACTGGTCTCCGGACAAAATCAGCACCAGATCAGGACACAGACTCCTGATGTATTTCAGACTCTGCCTGACAGCATCAGCGGTTCCCTGAAACCATTCCCTGTTTTCTTCCGTCTGCTCTGCTGCCAGTATGGAAACAAAACCCTCCGAGAATCTGTCAAATCTGTATGTCCTGGCGACATGTCTGTTCAGGCTCTCACTGTTATACTGCGTAAGAACGAGAATATGTCTGATTCGATCATTAATACAATTAGAGATCGGAATATCGATGAGCCTGTATTTCCCTCCAATGGGAACAGCAGGTTTGCTTCTGTCCCGAGTTAGAGGAAAGAGTCTGGTTCCCCTTCCGCCTCCGAGTATTACTGCAACAATTCTACTCATGACCACCTCCTTCGTATACTTTCTGGAAATAGAACTCCGAGGAAAGAATGAGTCAAGAACCATATTGCTGCCAGATCAAACAAAATATTAAGTTTTATTAAATCAATTCTTGACAATTCTAAAGATTTCATTATATATCCTTTAACATTCAGGAGGTTTTATATGGATATTGGAAACGCAAGGTGTCCCGATTGCAACAAACCTATGATGCCGATTGCCTGTGAATGCAGCATCTGCGGAATACGGATGGAGGGTAATTTCACCGTCTCGATACTCTCCCAGCTACCGTCAGATGATCAGGCTCTTGTTATAGCTTTCATGCATAGTTTCGGGTCCATCAAGAAGATACAGGACTTGCTCAACGTCAGTTATCCTACCGCCAGGGCGAGAATTGCGGAAGTAATCAAAAGACTTGATTCAACCATGAATGTACCGGATGAACAGGAGAATGAAATTCTTGAGAAACTAGAACGGGGAGATATTTCCTTCGAAGAAGCAATGGAGAGCCTCTAAAATGCCTGCGTGGATACTTCTGCTCAGAATACGGAATTTCCTGATACCAATTCCCTGGTGCATTTTATGGATACTTCTACTCCCTTTTATTCTCATTGCCTCAACAG
>DAOWNO010000104.1 GCA_030642525.1 Candidatus Aegiribacteria sp. | reverse complement strand
TATTCAATGCTAAAGTCTTTTCCATAAGGGGTTTTTCGTATGGCATGGTTGTTCTCGCGGTTTTCATGTTACTTATGCTTCCATGGGGACTGAGGAACAGGGCGATTTGCGGTTCTTTCCGGATTATGCCCGCACAGGGCGGAGTGAACCTGTGGGAATACAATGGAAGAATATTTTCGGAACATTTTGTAAATGAGGTTAAAGGAGCTAAACTGCTCTATGGAGGTATCCGAAGAGAATACATTAATAATCTGAATTCGCCTGAGCTTGCGGAATTTCCGGAATTCAGAGACGAATCCGAATGGGAAAGAGACAGAATTCTGTTCGAAAGGAATACAACTTTCATGCTTCGGAACCCTGCATTGACAGCTAGATTGATTTCCATGCGATTCATTGAGTTTTTCAAGCCTTTCCCCTTGAATTCCTTCTCTGTTCTATATACACTGGCAGGGCTTTTGTCCTTTTTCTGGATACTGTTCTTCCTCTGGGGTGGAGCTGTCAGATGCTGTATCAGCAAAGGCACGGGTGGATTCTACATTGCTACAGGAGTGGCCGGGTATGCTCTGATGCATCTGCTGACCGCCTCAGGGACTCCTCACCGGGTCGCGATTGATTATCCCATGGCCATTCTTGCGATGGTCGGAGTACAGTATTCGCTGGAGAGATATCAGTCATGGAGGGCAGCCAGGAATGCCTGAAGCGCCTGTACTGCTTGTGAAAACACACGCCTTTGGAGACTCGATGATCTGCACACCTGTTGTTCAGGCTCTTATGGAGAAGAAAAATGGAACCTACTGGTTTCTCACAGGTCCCTCTGCCGCAGATGTGTGGGAGCGTATCCCCGGAATTGAGAGAGTATTTATAGCACCGGTTCCACCATCGGGCAGATCCAGGTACACAGGATTCATTAAATGGACGATCCGGAACAGGAAGTTTCTGAGAAACGTTTCTGAATCGTTTGTATTTCAGGGTTCTCCCGCTGTAAGAAGATGGGTAAGGTTTCTGACCGCAGCGCCTATGAGATCCGGAGGAGGTTCAGCTCTGGGAAACTGGGAAGAGGTTTTTCCGATGAAGGAGACGGACTTCGCCGGATATTCCTATTCAAAAACTGCCGGGGTTCAACCTTCTGACTGGAGGCCGCTGTTTTTGATCAAGGATTCAGAACGCGAATGGGTTGATAAACTTGGAATGAGTGGTCCTTTTTTTGCCATAGCGCCTGGTGGAGGGAGGAATCCTCGAGATGATGTCCTGGAGAAGAGATGGCAGCCGGAAAAATATGCAACCATTGCGAACCGGCTTGGAAAGATGGGTATCAGCGTGCTTCTTGTAGGAGGAATTGGTGACAGTGATGCTGCTGAATTGATGATAAATGGGATTACATCAGGTGTATTGAACATGACCGGAAAAACAACATGGGGGCAGACTGCCGCCCTGCTGGACAGATGTATTGGATTCCTGGGTGCTGACAGCGGAACGGCACATCTGGCTGTTGCCGGAAAATTGCCATCCGTTGTGCTGTTCGGTCCGACTTCACCACAAACTCTGTACGCTGATGGACTTATCACTCCCGTTGTTGCGGATGTTCCATGTTCGCCATGCTATTCAAACAGTCTATTTCCCGGTTGTTCGCGGAAAAGCGCGATTTGCATGGAGTCACTGGGAATTGACGATACGTGGTTTTCGATCCAGAAGGTGATGCATGAGAATTACAGCGGTTAACCCGCCCTTTCTTCCGTGTTACAGCAGAGGACAGAGAAGCCCTGCCGTTACGAAGAGCGGGACGCTTTACTACCCGATATGGCTTGCTTACGCTGCAGGTGCTCTTGAACAGAGCGGTCATGAGCTGGATCTGATCGATGCCCCCGCTGACGGGCTTGATATTACGCGGACTGTATCCAGAATTGACAAATTCAATCCCTCACTTGTAATAGTGGAGACTTCCACTCCATCCATTGAATCGGATGTCATGTTTGCGGACAGCCTCTGGAAATCAGGAAGGACTGTTATGCTTGTGGGGACTCATCCCTCTGCTCTGCCGAAGGAGACACTCCAGCTGGGCAGCAGATTTGACGGAATTGTCGTAGGGGAGTACGAGATACCTCTTGTTAAACTCGCCCAATCGCTCGAAAATAACGGAAATCCGGCTGAAATACCTGGTCTGTATCTGAGAGAGGGGAATGCAGAAGGTTTATTTACAGGTCATTCAGAAAGACTGGATGATCTGGATTCTCTTCCTTTTGTCAGCACAGTGTATGCGAAGCATCTTAATATCAGAAACTATAATAACCCCAATGCTCTTTATCCTCAGGTAATGATAATGGGTGGCAGGGGATGTCCATATGAATGCACGTTCTGCGTTTTCCCCCAGACTCTTCAGGGAAGAAAATTTCGATATCGATCGGTTGACAATATAGTCAGCGAAATGCTCTGGGTGCAGGATAATCTCCCTGATGTCAGAGCGGTATTTTTCGAGGATGATACGATTTCCGTTGACAGGAAAAGGTTGCGGGAACTGGGTGAAGCGATGATCAGAGCAGATGTGTCAATTTCCTGGACATCCAACATGCGTGCGAATGTTGATTTAAAGACTCTGGAAATCTGCAGGAGAGCAGGGCTTCGAACGGTCTGCGTAGGTTTCGAAAGCGGCAGCGACGAAATGCTCAGGAATATGAAAAAGGGCATAACAACGGAAACATCCCGGACATTCATGCAGAACGCAGATGACGCGGGTATTCTGGTGCATGGATGCTTCATGGTCGGAACAAGAGGGGAAACCATTAAAACAATGGAGGAAACCCTTGAGTTCGCGATTGAAATTAATCCTGATACAGCTCAGTTCTATCCCATGATGGTATATCCCGGCACTGAAGCATACCGTCAGGCGGATGAATCAGGCAATCTTACCGCAACCGTATGGAGAGACTGGCTGACGGAGGATGGACTGCACAACTGTGTTATCAGCACTGATGAGCTTACATCAGAACAACTCGTTGATTTCTGTGACAATGCGCGAAGGAGATTCTATCTCAGGCCGCTTTACATTCTCAGGAAAATGCGTGCATGTCTGCAGGATGCGGACGAGCGGAAGAGAACATTCAGGGCTTTCTCAACTTTCCGAAAATACCTTTTCAGGAGTTCGAGAAAGAAATGAACGATTTCACGAATTCGTCTGTTCAGGCAAGTGTCATCATACCCAGTTACAATGATTCAGATAAACTTGTCAGATGTCTTGAAGCTCTCGATTGTCAGACAATAAGGAACAGTCTTGAAATTATTGTTTCTCTTGACGGCGGGAATCCGCTTCCTTCTCGAGTACATGAAAAAGCTGACCTGATAGTAGAAGGACCGCACTCCGGTCCCGCTTCAGCAAGAAACAGAGGGTGGAGGGCCTCCGGTTGTGAGTACATACTTTTTACGGATTCGGATTGTGTACCTTCGGCGGACTGGGCTGAAAAATTGCTCAATGTACTGAAAAAAGGAGCTGATGCGGTAAAAGGAGCTTACTCAAGCGGAGGATCATTGATCATTCAGAGACTTGCGCAGATCGAATTTGAGGAAAGATACAGGCTTTTATCAGAACACGGAAATATTGATCTGGTTGACACTTATTCAGCAGCTTTCAGAAAAGATGCTCTGGAGAGGACAGCAGGCTTTGATGAGTCGTTCCCGATGCCTGATCACGAGGATGTTGATCTTTCGTATCGAATGAAAGCCATGGGCATGAATCTTATGTTTGAGCCGGATGCTCTTGTTGCCCATACGCACAGAGACACCTGGGGAGCATACTTCAGAATGAAAGTGTCCAGGGGGAAATGGAGAATGAAAGTTCTCAGGAAGTTTCCGGATAAGGCGGGAGGAGGTTCATACACTCCAGTCGCGCTGAAACTGCAGATCATCCTTTGCATGCTTCTCCCTTTTGTTTCTGTTCTGGCATTACTGGGGAATTTCTCATTAACATTCGCGGGAGTGTGGGCCTTATGTATCATCATATCTTCAATTCCTCTCATGCTGATCGCAGCTCGGAATGAACCATCTCTTGTTCCCATTCTTCCTCTTTTTGCAATATGGCGCGGGTGTGCGCTTTTTTCTGGGATGCTGTTGGGTATATTTACCGCCGGAAAGGCGGGAGAATGAAATTCGTGCCGGTTAGAAAAGCAGATCGTGTTCTCAGCGTCCTGCTGGTTTTTGCAGATGTGCTTGCAATACCGGCAGCGTTTATTCTGACCTGGTTTCTGAGAACTTCTGTCCTGAGAACCATATTGCCGGAATTTCACCATTCTTTCAATACTTACATCATGGTTTTGCCGGTTGTAGCCCTTCTGTGGCTGATTTCCTTTGCCGGAACCGGTCTTTACAAACCCAAACGATATCTGGGAAGCCTGGGGGAACTGCAGAAGCTCATGAAAGCTATCGTGTATCTTGCTATTGCGCTGATGGCGGCAAGTTATCTTGTGCGCATGGATTATTCAAGGATAATGCTTTTCATGTTTATTGGAATTTCGATCCCGGTTGCGACTGCCACTCGATTTGTCGGAAGAAGGATTGCTCAGATCATAGCACCTTTAAGAGAAGTCCCGAAGATTCTTGTTGTTGGCACAGGAGAGGTAGCTTCAAGGGTGATATCAGCTCTTTTAAAGCTTCCGGGGAAGGCTCCGGAGATAATTGGTATCGTATCTCCGAGAAATACCGCGAATGATGAGTTTAAGGGAATCCCGATAGTAGCATCACTTGCAGACATGGTTGAACAGATAAGAATTCTGAAGGTGGATGAAGTATTTTTCGCCGCACCGGAACTCAATCGCTCCGAAATGCTTTCGATAATTTCGAATGTTACCGGCAATGAGGTTCATTTTCGACTTGTAACCGATCTTTTTGAGATCGCCCTGGGTGGAACCGATCTGGATGATCTTGTAAAACTGCCGATAATTGAAATTGGTTATGGTGAGCCTGGAACCCTGCACAGAATCACAAAGAGAACGACAGATATCCTTATTTCCATTTTTCTGGCAATGTTTCTTTTCCCGTTGATGGCTGTTCTTTATCTGATACTGCTGGCTGCGGGAAAGGGATCCCCGATCTTCAAACAGAGAAGGGTTGGATTGAAGGGAAAGGAATTTACTCTGCTCAAATTCAGAACGATGAAACCAGACTCGCATGAGTACGAGGTTGCTCCGATGTCCATGGATGATACAAGAGTTACTCGAACCGGGAAATTTCTGAGAAGAACAAGCCTGGACGAACTTCCACAGCTGTTCAACATTATACGGGGCGAAATGAGTCTTGTAGGACCAAGACCCGAGATGACTTTTATCGTGAAAGAGTACAATGCGTGGCAGCGCCACAGGCTGGATGTCAAACCGGGCCTGACCGGAATGTGGCAGATAATGGGAAGAAAAGAGCTTCCCCTGCACGACAACCTGGAATATGATTACTACTATATCAGAAATCAGTCGTTGATGCTTGATTTTACTATTCTGATGAAAACACTGGTAACGATTTTCAGGGGAAGGGGAGCATACTGATTCTATTTCTTATTGCGTCAATAATTTCCTTTGCTCCGGGACCCGGGGTATCCGGGTGCGCTTGCTTTCCGTACGCATATGCTGATAATGCTGCTTCATGTCTGAATGCGCCCGCAGGACTCGTTCGGATTATCGGGACTGAATATGCCGTATATGCAGCTGCCAGTGATGCGGATAACAGTGGTATCTATGCTGTTGCAGCCACTGAATCAGGTTCGATTCACTGCGGAGCCGGTCTGGGATGGACTCGATCCGGATCAGACCCTGATACCCTTGACGTATCTGTCAGTATTGCCGAAACACTTCGCGGAGATCCTGTAGGATTCATGGAAGGTGTCTTCGGACCAAGTATTTCTGTTGGAGCGTCACTTGGATATGCTTTGACTGATGAAACCGAATCTCATAATATGCTTTCAGCTTCACTGGGATTTCAATTCTCTGTTTTTCCGACAGTCGCCATCGGTGTGAATGTTTCAAACCTGAGAATATTCGGAGATAAACTTCGCGGTCGGGAGATCGGTTACGGTATTTCAACTGTATTTCACAGAGGATTCAGGGGCCACTTCTCAGTTACAGGAAGCAGACCGTCATTCGGCTTTGATCTTTCAATAAATGACTGGCTTTCCGTCAGAACCGGTTCAGATGGATTATCGTGGAATACCGGTCTTTCAGCTTATTACCATTGCTTCAGAGTTGACTGGGCGGTCATGCTTGATAATCATGATAATCGACAGGTTCTTGGTATATCGTTTTCTCCCGGAGGATTCTGATGAGCGCTCTCGTTTCCGTTCTGCTTGTCCTGCTGGCCGTGCCTCCAGATTCCACGGATGCCGGCTCAATTCCGGAAGGCTGGACTATGGGCTGGAAATGCCTTGTGTCAGCAACGGGAAACGGAAAGTGGGCTGGAAACCATCCTGTAATTGATAGTACCGATGTGGATGCGGCACTCAGCATAATGGCCGAATCGCCTGGAGTAGATTTTCTTGTCACCGGCGCGCTCATGAGTGATTCTGCAGGCACATTTGTTTTTCGAAGAGCCAGAGCAGTGGTGAAATGGCCTGGCACTCCCTGGGTTGGAGCGGGGCTGTATCTGCACGACAGTCAGCCATTTATTCCGGGTCTCAGGGAACCGCTGGTTGAATGGGACTGGGTGGATATTGATTCACTGCAGGGATACGGATTCGCAATTGGTGGAATTCTGGGGTTCAAGGGTAAATACTTGATTCAGCAGGCAGGTGCTGACACCCTGACTCAATTGAATATTCATTCACCATGGATGGGCTTTGCAGGTTTTTCGTACGCACGGGTACATTATCATTCCGAGGAATCTCCGCCTGATAATAACATTGTATTGAATGCTTTATCAATCAGAAGTGATTTCAGATATTTCAAACCATGGGTTGTAATCGCGGGAGCTGAAGGTGAGAAGGGCAGATGGGCAGTGGCCGGGGAAATTCGTGATTTCACTCATTTCAATACAGGTTTGGGAAAAATTGAAGTTGTTCCTGCTATTGCTTTTGCCGGAAAGGAGTTCTCAGCTCCGGGAGATGCCTTTGTTCCGGGCCAGAGATTGCTCAAACTGGGAATGTATCTCAGATCTGTCAGAT
>DAOWNO010000023.1 GCA_030642525.1 Candidatus Aegiribacteria sp. | reverse complement strand
GTCAGAGCCTGCAAAATAGTTATATGTGAGGAAGGATTCAGTTTTGATTAGATCTTTCGCCGGGAAAGTGAGTTCAAACGTTTGAATACTGACATAAAGGCTCTCAAACGCAGACTGAAAAAGATGCGTTCAAAGCCTCCTTCCGGGAAAACCGGCCGGGCAAGAATCGATTTACTGAATGAGCTGAGCGAATTGCTTTACAGATCAAAGCCACTCATAACAGAAGCATACGCCACAGAAGCCATGGTTCTTTCGGAAAGGCTGGGATACAGGGAAGGTGAGGCAGGCAGTAATCGCCTTATGGGCGTTTCAAAAGGGATCACAGGGAAATATTATGAAAGCATAAAATTTTTCAATATAGCTCATGATATCTACGTTGAACTCGATAACAAAAACGGTATAGCGACAACTTTCTTGAATATTGGACTTGTTTACAGCTATCAAAGCAGATTCGACCTTGCCATAGATCAATATATGAAAGCGCTCTCAATATTCGAGAAAATTAATAGCAAAAACCGTATTGCGCATTCCCTGAACAGCATTGGAGTTATTTTCCGTAAACGACACAATCTGGAAAAAGCTGAAGAATATTACCTGAAAGCCCTCAGAATCAGGGAAACTTCAGGAGATCTGTCCGGACTGGCCATGTCCTACAATAACATGGGGATTCTTGCTAAGGAAAAAGGGGATATGAAAAACGCTCTGAATTACCACAGCATGTCTTTAAAAATAAAAGAAAAAATCGGCGACAGGCGTGGTATATCTATTTCATACAGCAATATCGGAGACATTCAAATGATGCTGGAAAAATACACACCGGCTCTTGAATATTACAGACAATCGCTGTTGATTGTAGAGGAACTGAAGGACAAGGATGGTATCTCCAATAATTGCATGTTGATAGGGCACATCATGATTCTTCTTGAAAGGTATGATGAAGCTCTGGAATACCTTAATCGAGCCCTGCGGATTTCCTTCAGTATCGGAACCAGAGTTTGTGAATCAGATTGCTACAGAGAGCTTTCCGATCTTTACAAGGCAATGGGTGACTATGAGAAAGCTTTTCTGTTCTACAAGAAGTTCAGTTCCCTGATGAAGGAGATCTTCAGTGACAAAAGCGCTGAGACTATCGCCAGGCTTCAGATAAGATACGAAACTGAACAGAAAGAGAAAGAAGCAGAGCTGTACTATCTGCGAAATGTAGAACTGCGTAGAGAAATCAACGACCGAAAGCTTGTGGAGAACCAGCTGGTAGCACACGAGCGCCTTCTCGAGGAACGTGTTAAGGATCGAACAATTGAACTTCAGGAAAGTATGCGTAAGCTTAAGAAGAGCGTGGAAGGGACCATTCATACTCTCTCAAGAATAATCGAATCAAAGGATCCTTATACATCAGGACATCAGCTGAGAGTTGCGGAGCTTGCGAGACTGATAGCTATTGAGCTGGGATTCGATGAAGATCACGTCGAAGCTGTTTTCATGATTTCTCTTGTTCATGATATCGGTAAAATCAGCATACCTCAGGAGATTCTCTCCCGGCCGCGACAACTCTCCGATCTCGAACAGGAAATTGTACAGACACATCCACAGGTCGGATATGAAATACTTTCTGAAGTGGAGTTTCCATGGCCTGTTGCCGATGTGATCCTGCAGCATCAGGAATTGTATGACGGGTCAGGTTATCCAAACGGGCTTAAAGGTAAAGACATCCTGATTGAGGCAAGAATCATCGCAGTAGCTGATGTTGTGGAAGCCATGACATCACATCGGCCATACAGATCCATCCCCGGTCTTGAAAAGGCCGTTGAAGAGATCACTCAGAATTCCGGCATACTGTACGACCCGGATGTAGTTGAGGCGTGCAGAAAAGTAATCTGCGAAAAGGGGTTCCCTTTCCCGTGAAAACAACAGGACAGCTTGGAAGGCAGCTGCTTTCAATCCGGAACAGAATCATCACTGAGAAGAAACTCTCCAGCCTGCGCAAGTTGCGGAAAAGGGAAATTCAGATTCTTACTGAGCTTGGCAACATTTCTGCCGCTGTTGCTTCGGGTGAGAACCTTATTTCAGATTATCCGTCATGGCCTGCAGGATACTCGATTCTGGCTGATGTTCTGTGCAGAACGCGCAAGTGGGGAGAAGCAGAAAAACTGTTCGAAAAAGCTTCTGATATGTATGAGGAAGCAGACAATCCTGATTCAGCCGCTCGGTTGAGAATGGGCCCTGTTTACAGACTTTCCGAGGCAAGAAGTGATTTCACGAAGTGCCTGAAACTCTGCGAAACTGACAATGAACTTGGAGCAGTTCTAAAAGCACGGTGCAGAAGACAGATGAATCAAAAGCCATTCCTTCCGAAAACCTGCACTGAATGGCTGGCGGGAAAGCTTCTGCTTCTGGAACAGGTCCTGCAGGGGAGATCCCCCTACAGGCTTTTTGATGAGATCATTGAATGGAAAAGCACAGAACCGGAGTGGAGATGGCGGTTCATCGTAGAAAGTATTGAAATCTGGAAGAGTCATAATTTCAGTATGGAAAAGTGGCGGAAACCTGTAAAGGACACTGTTAAACCGGTTCTTGACCCGAGATTTACAAAGGAATGGAGTATACTATCCCATGACTGACAATTCTGATCTGGAAGGACTTACAATTCTGGGAGGGGAAAGTCTTCCTTCAAAAAATCTGGAAGTATTCCCTAACCATCATCCCGATCGCAATTATGTCGTAACATTGACCTGTGATGAGTTTACCTGCCTCTGTCCCCAAACCGGCCAGCCGGATTTTGCCTCGATCTCCATCGAGTACGTACCTGACAGAAAGATCGTGGAATCCAAATCATTGAAACTCTATTTCTGGTCCTTCAGGAACGAAGGCGTTTTTCATGAGCATGTGGCCAACATGATTCTTGATGATCTAGTGAAAGCACTGGAACCAAGATGGTGCAGAGTTATAGCCGACTTCGGAATCAGAGGAGGAATTTCCATTTCTGTCGACGCCGAATACGGAGAGGCTCCATAAATCAATCCGCCTTTCTTCAGCGATCTGCAAATTCGCGCATCAGTAATTCCTCCAGATCCAATACCAGTTCACCTGCCCAGGGTCGCTGCCGATCACCGGTTCTGGCATATGTAACTACCGCCATTTCCGGATCCATCTCAACTGATCCGCAGTAAATCCGGTAACCGTTGCACATCACGGTAACATCCCTGTTAAGATCAACCATCTTCGGATGAAGCAGTAATCGGAGAACGCATAGTCTGTTCACTTCAATGTCGAAGAAATTGTCGGCGTAGACCGCTTCCACTCTCACTGAGGGTTCGCTACGGGGAAACAGCCAGTAGTACTCCGGCAGGTTGAGGTTGCCTGTCAGATGTATCTGCTCCCCGTCTCTGTTCACATCCATTGCGAAATGATCTCCCGGAGACATCTCTGACATAAGTTCGTAGAGATCTTCCAAATTCATTACTGGACAATCCTGAAAACCGATTATCACATCATCCGCTTTCAGTTCTATCCTGTTCGCAGGGGTATCACCATCGAGAACCTGTTCTACAGGAATACCATCACACTCAGCCTCCCAGTCCGGCATGAAACCAAAGGTAAGCCTTTCAGAGACAAGAACCATGTTATTGTCGGTATCCTCAGTCAGCACAGGCCATGGAATGATTGAATCCACCATCAGCCAGTCACAGCCCGAAGGTTCCCCTGTTTTCCAGATAAGGTGTTCCGGGAAGCGCTCCCTTCGCGTTGTGTCGATGAAGGCCATGACATCTTCTTCAAGCAGTGGCAGGTAATCGGCATCGTGTTCGTAGCCATCGAAAGTGCGGTACGATATCTCAGCTCCTGCCTCCTGCGCAAGTTCAACTGAAGGAGCCATGACCGCTGAAGGGTACAGACCGTCCTCGTCAGTGTGAGACGCAATGCCAGGACGGTTGGAAAGGCTCGAAAGATATGTGGCTCGGTCGCCATCTATTGCGGCTACTCCTAGATGCCCTGAAAAGGCAAGGTAACCCGCAAACGGAGAGGGCTGCAGCATCATCAGCGCCCAGCTTCCGGAAGCTCCATCGGAAAAACCGCCAATGAAGACTCGCGAGTCATCGATATTGAGTCTGTGCTTGAGAGTTGCAATTATATCCATAATTCCCTGCTGACCAACCGAATCCCACCATACAGAACCACTCTGAGCACAGGGGAAGGCCAGTATACAACCCATATCAAGCATCCCGGGGATCAGATGCCACTCGGTCAGCACTTCCGGTTCGTAATCACTGAGTTCCCGCGTACTCACGCCGCCATGAAGCCACATCATCAATGGCGCGGGGGTTCCTGATTCATAAGAGAGCGGAACAGCATAGTAGAAGTGACGATAAACGCTGTCAGCATAAAGCACGCTGTCCTCAAGCAGAACAGCTCCAGGAAGATCAAAACCTGTATCGGGGTTAAGGGTTTCTATGGCAGTCACTGCCATAGCGACGTTGTCAAAGCTCATAGTGGTACTGAAAATATCAGAAGCTGCATTCGATTTTATCAATACAATCAGTATCAGTATAAGAATACTCCTGTAGTACATATTTCTATCCTCTGTTTAAGTGAATGTCAGCCGGTACAAATACATAACCAGGTCTGTTGAATAAACAGAAACTTAAACTGGTTCTATAGGTTCATAGAGGTCTGTAATGTACTCCGATTCGTCATTGGTGCACTCAGATCCCTTAACATAAATCTCGAAACAGGCGCTCTCTCTGGGCTTGTATCCGTTCTGGGGGACCCAGATTCCACAGAGTTCTCCCCATGTATTTCCGATTCCCTTATACGATCCTGTATGCCTTGTGGTTGCGTACTGCCCCCCGGGAATCTCACCAGCTTCCGCTTCTATACCACCTGGAATCTCAACATCACCTTCAATGGTGACACAGGCTTCGGAACGCAGTTCCTCCTCTGGAACCGATTCCGGATCATCCCAGAAGATACCCAGCCACTGACTTTTTTCTATGTCAATACTATTCTTTGTAACAATATCACTTAGTTTCTCGAAGGCTTCACCTATCTTGAAGTATGCCCCCCTGTGTTTCACACTCAATATCCTCATTGGTTCCAGTTCAACTATTCGACCTTCCATGGTAACATTTCCTTTCCGAATTGGATTAAATGACTGTATACCCTTTTCCGGCATGAAGTGATACCCTGAGGGAGCCTGGATAAGCGGGATGCTTTTCCGATACCTTCTGAAATCAGAGGGAGTTTCACCGAATGCACTTTTAAAAGCTCTGGTGAAAGACTGGTTCGAGTCGTAACCAGATCTCATCGCAATCAGCATGACCGGCTCAACTCCTTTAAGAAGCCTGTGAGCAGCCTTTTCAAGTCTCAGGCGCCTGATAAGACTTGCCAGTGTTTCTCCAACCATTCCACGAAACACACGATGAAAATGGAATGGAGAAAAGAAAGCCACTCCTGCGATCTCATCGAGACTGAGATCACAATCGAGATTCTCTTTGATATAATCAAGTACTGCAAGAATCCGTTTACTGTAGATCTTCTCGGTATCTTCCCTCATATCACCTCCGGGAAGCAGTATACCTGTTTTTCAGAGAAACCGGTTCACATTTCTTGCTGAGTTTGGGAAAGAATAGTATTGAAGACTATCTGAACCACTCAACCCGTGCATAAGCACTGTGGTTGTGTATGCTCTCGTGGTTTTCTGCTGTAACCTGGAACCAGATCACTCTTTCATCTTTCATCAGTTTCTCGGCGGCATTCCGAACCATATCTTCAACAAACACGGGATTATCGTAGGCATGTTCAGTTACATACCGTTCATCAGGTCTCTTGAGAACCGCGTAAACCGGGGAAGATGCCGATGATTCCGCTATCTCGATCAGTTCCTCTATCCAGATAATCGTTGGGCTCCCGTTCTCGTCAGGTCTGCTTCTGACATCAATCGTGATATATCCCCGCTGGTTATGCGCGCCATATCTGCTGATCTCTTTGCTGCACGGACACAAGCTGCTGACAGGTACGGATACACTCAGGATAAAATCAGATGAATCGGGACCGGTTCTGCCTGTGAACCTGCACTGATAGCTCATTTTTGCGGAGGTATTAGTTACAGGGGCTTTTCTTTCGAGAAAATACGGGAAACTGATTTCCATACCGGCTGACTCAGAATCGAGAACCTGTTTCAACTCCTCCAGAATTTCCGGTATTGTATGCCCTGTGAATTCGCAGGAATGTCTGCTGAGAACTTCCACAAAACGGCTCATATGCGTGCCCTTAAAATGGTGAGGAAGCGCAACTGACATTGAAATAGTCGCAACGGTCTGCTGTTTTTCGTTTTCCCGATCAAGAATTGTTATCGGGTATTGAAGATCTTTTACACCGGCTTCGTCGAGGGGGATTCTTCGCGGGTCATGGCTTTTCTGAACATCGTTCATGATTTTTCTGAACCCCGATATCTGCAGCCGGAAGAAGGAGTTTCCCTTATTTCCACCATACTCAGACCCGGGAGGACAGGCTTGAGGCGGTTCCATATCCATCTCGATATATTTTCGCTGGTCGGATTCTCAAGTCCCGGAATATCATTCAGAAAGGAATGATCAAGTTCCTCCAGCACAGGCCGGCAGAGCGCTTTGATGGCACTGAAGTCCATCACCCAGCCGGATTCCTCCCCGACAGGTCCTTCTACATAAATACCAAGATGAAAAGTATGACCATGCATACGGCCGCATTTCTTGCCTGGAGGAAGGTTCGGAAGTAAATGCGCCGCGTCAAAAGTGAATAATCTGAAAATTTCCATGTTCTTCTCTCTTCTATGGAATATCGGTGTATTTGTGCATCTGCAGACTCAAACGCCAGCGGGGATGTTCAAGGCAGTACTCAATCGCAAGCCGCACATTCTTCTTAAGATTCGCTCCTGATATCGGTTGAAGAAAAAAATGCCTGAAAGGAAGGGAAAGATATTTCTCGGGATCGATGCCCTTCTGAGGATATGCAAGTTTAAGTTCATTCCCCTGCCTGATTAAAAGGTTCTCACCAGCCTTCGGGCTGACACATATCCAGTCGATGCCGTCCGGCGCTGCCAGAGTGCCATTGGTTTCCAGAAGAATTTCAAATCCTCTATCGTGCAAAATGTCTACAAGCTCTGAATCAAGCTGCAGCAGTGGCTCACCTCCCGTGCACAGAATCTTTCGCGATGGGACATCTCCCTTCCAGCATCGGCATGCAGCTTCGGCGAGGGAAACAGCGGATACGAATTCACCTCCGGATGAACCATTAATGCCTGTAAAATCAGTATCGCAGAATGAGCATTCGAGATTGCATCCTTCGAACCTGCAAAGGACAACTGCAGCCCCGGCGTTGGCCCCTTCTCCCTGCAAAGTGTAAACCATTTCCTTAACTCTGTAGCTCATTCACATCCGCATTTCCCGTAATAAGCAGCTGGATCTTTCAGGCCGTTCTCCCTGAAACCCTTCAACCTCAGATAACATGCATCACATCGACCGCATGCCCGCCCTTTTCTGTCCGGATTGTAGCAACTGACAGTCAATGAATAATCAACGCCAAGTTCGAGTCCCAACTGGATGATCTCAGCCTTTGTCATATCCAGAAGCGGGGTATGAATTCTCGTGGGATAACCTTCAACCGCTGTTTTAGTCGCGAGATCCGCAAGCTTCTGAAAAGCAGATATGTACTCCGGACGACAATCAGGATACCCGCTGTAGTCCAGAGAGTTGACACCGATGAAAATGTGCCCTGCATCCAGTACTTCAGCCCATCCCAGAGCCATTGAAAGGAAAATTGTATTCCGTGCGGGGACATACGTCGGAGGTATCTCCCCGGATATTCCAGCGATTGCTCTGTTTTCAGGTACATTCCCTGTGCCGGTAAGCGCGGATCCTTCAAAAAGGCGCGAATCAAGAGATACTGTTATATGATTCTCTGTTCCAAGAAGATCTGCAATATCTGCAGCAGCTTTAAGTTCCGGTGAATGCCGCTGACCGTAACTGAATGACATCGCGTATGTGCTGAACCCCTCAGCTCCGGCAACAGCAAGGGTCGTTGCGGAATCAAGGCCGCCGCTGAGAAGAACTACGGCTTTGCTCTCCCTGTTCATTATTTCTCCCTGTTAGTTCAGTATCATCACTTTCCTGGTCAAAACGGTACCGGGAGCACTCAGTCTGATCAGGTAGAGCCCTGATGAGAGAGATTCACCTGAATTGCCGGTAACATCCCAGACAGAAACATGATCTCCCGGAGCGGCTGCGCAGTTTAAAGTAGCTACCCGTCTGCCATCAAGACTGTAGACGGCAAGGTCAGTGATTCTGCCCGTTTGCGGTACGTGCATCTCTACACTCATCTGTGAGACAGTCGGATTTGGATACGGCTCCCCCATCCGGTAAACCAGTGGATCTCCCGGGGCTCCTTCCAGTCCTGTGGTCGTCAGATCTATGCTGTACACCTGCCCCCCGTTACCCATCTCTCTTGCATGAACGGCCTTTCCGGAAGCTGTCGCATAACTACCGTCAGAACTTACACTGACACTGTAGATCGAGCCCGGTTCGTCAATATCATCAAGAAGATTGAATATCACGCCGCCATCACGATCAAAAGCCGTAAACACATCGCCAAAGGTTCCCTGATACTGTCCCCAGCTTCCGGCAACGATTACCGAACCATCTTCAGAGATATCAACAGAAGTGACAAAATCTCCGTAATCGCTGTACTGCCACAGCTGAGTCGGTGAGCCTCCTTCAGGCCAGTCAAATGCAATGACTTTTCCTCTGAGTGGACTGGTTCCCATTGTTCCGCCGGCAGCTGTCCGCCCGTCACCGCTTATCCCCACGCCCGTTGCCCAGGTATGCCCCGTATAGAAATTAAGAAGCTGAACCCATGAAGTTCCATCGTATTCGTAGAATTTTATCCGTCCATAGAAGTCGCCATTAACCAGTCTTGTGCCGTCATCGGAGATTCTCGCAGGTGACTGACTGTAATTTCCCACAGGTGCGCCTACAAGGCTTCCGTCAGTCATATCGTATACCATGCAGCCGGACGAAGCATCATAGACCGAGGCCATTACCCGCGAATTGTCGCCGCAGATCTCCACGCCGTCTGTCTGACTTCCAACAACAAACAGCGCAGTCTGCCAGATTGCGGAACCGGTGGAAGTATCCACGCAAATGAGCGAATCTCCCGAGCTGTTGATGTAGACAAGATACAGGCCATCAGATGAAATGTCCTGATTTCTTCCGGGGTCAAGAGACAGATCAGGCAATGATGACCCGGACAGCCAGGCAAATATACCATCTATATTGGAAGCCGCTGAAAACATCAGAGTATCCTGCCCTGCGGCTACATCCATTACCCATTCATTACCCGGCATAGAAAAATTCCAGAGAGGTATTTCCGATCCAAATGTATCATATCTGGAAATCCTGTCATTGTTGAGATACCAGCTGACCAGAATTCCCTCACCATTCCTGCAGATCACCGTTTCATTCGCAATTGCTGCCTGGTGATTCCTGTCAACCCAGAAAACCTCAGGAGACAGGTCGGTGCCGCCCGTATCACCTGTTTCCTGCAGCACAGGTCCTGTGTTCTCAACGATTTCTCCATCGATCTCTGTCATTACTTTTATGATAAAGCAGTCGTCTGCATTTGTTTCAGTGATTTCAGATATCCCTGTAAATCCTGAACCCAGCATTGCGATAACAATCAGGTATTCCAGCATAATAACCTCCCCTGTGATAATTCAAAAACAGCTATTTCAGATTATATCTGTTTTTCTCTCTATTACCCACTGCTTTAAAACTGACATGACAATTCCTATTCCTGAATAACTACGGGCAAATCAATCATATAAACTCTCTGAAATCCCGATACCGGATCGAGGTTCCAGGCCAGACTGTCATTCGGGGCAACGCTGAACTGCCAGTATTTTCCCTTCCTGGGAAACTCCGCTGCACCGATATGGTCTCCATCACTATCGATTATATCAAAGACAGGCCTCTCTTCCGTTCCCCGCTGGATCCACAGGTTTCCGCGGCTGTCAACTCCCAGACCAACAATGAGTGTGTGAAAGGGATCCGGTTCAAAGCCTTCAGGAAGAGTGCTCAAACCCAGGGATGAGAATTGAATTCTCGAATATTCTGTTTCTTCGAGCAGTTCCTGTTGAGTTTTCGCGACTGGCGGAATTCCCAGAGATACAGAAAACAGAAGATTCCCCTCAATATCCCAGCAATGAACTTCATAATCAACTTCAGATTTGCGGCTGTAGAAAATCCTTCCGTCCCTATCAGAAGTCATCATGCAATGCCCCATCAAACCAGTCAGGGATGAGGATAGTTCCTCAATATTCATCATTGCGGAATCTGCGTGGAATACCAGTTTTTGCCGTGTATCATTCAGCGAATACAGGGAAGGTTTGAATATTACAAGAACTTCGGAACCACGAAGGTCGATAACAGTCTCGTAACCGGCTATCTGGTTCTCGTCTACTGATATAATCGCGCTGGGTGGCAATAATGGCCAATCCACCAGATCTGAGAGGCTTTCGCCATTGTCGTCAAGGATAATAAGAGAGCTTCTCAACATATCTCTGATAATTATACTGCCATCCGGCAGCAAGGCCATTTCTTGTGGATACAACAACTCGCCGGGTCCATTCCCCCTTCTTGAAAAGACCGACAGATACGAACCTTCCGGGGAGAACTCCCTGATGCAGCAGGCAATCTGATCAAGCAGGAGTATCGATCCTGACGGTGATATTTCCGCATCAACTATAGAACCCAGAACATAGCAGGAATCTCCGGTTTCAATATCTATGCTGTCACGTACAGTAATACTCAATCTATCGGGAAATGGCTCAGTCCATTCTGAATCAGCGCACCCTGAATACAAAGAAACAGCCATGCAAAAGAGAATTGTCAAAATACTTCGTCTGTGTGAATTCATGCTCCTCCCTTTATTAATTCTTTTGATATCTTCTTCATAATTTTCTTATATGACGGAGGAGGGCCTGTATTAAGCTTTTTTCTATTAATGAATAGAGAATCAGAGATACCCCACTCGTCAAATACTTCCCTGTCAAAGGTATTTATTTCATGAAAAACAACCTGGTCTCCAAATCCCGAAGAGGCAAGCTTCGCCCTTTCAAAAACCATGTTGTAAGCCGGGCACCATCCATTGATAAATCCTGTGACAGTTACCCTGTCATGGTCTAACTCAGGTTCTTTACAGGCTTCTATCCATTCTGGAGGAACAGCATCATTCGAAAATGGCTTCCATAACAGAACCCGTCCCAGAAAACCTTCTTTATCTACTTGAACATATCCTTGCTTCTTGAACCAGGATGCTTTCATGAATACCGGCAGAGGCACTCCCCAGGCAGCTAACCCTTTCGCTCCTCTCCTTTTGACGTCCTCTTCCGCTGCTTTCAGCAGCGCCTTGCCAATTCCCTGTTTCTGACAGTTCCCAACTCCCTTGTTCTTATATCCGTGGACCCAGATACACAGAATAAAGTACAAATCGCTGCCTCGCGCAAAAGAGTATTCGATCGGGACATATTGAATCATGCCGACCGGTTTTCCTTCATCGTTCAGGGCCAGTTTAACACCTAATCCCTTATCTTTCATCTTTTGATACCAGTGTTCCTTATGATTTCCGGCTTCCCTTATTTCATCCGACCAGTCTTCGAGACAAACAAAGTAGCTGCCCTCATATTCTTCTGTTAAATCAACGATTTTCATGATCTCCTCTTGTTCAACATTCTGTCTTCTGCCGTTTCATCATCCCAATCGTAGAATGAGATATTGATTCTTCTATTAAGTTCCCAATCGTATACATAGAGAATCATGTCGGCATGCACGAACCGGAAATTAAAATCTTCAGGATCGTTGTACTCCGCAACGGAGATGGAATAGCGGGATGTCAGCCTGTGCTTCGCTCATGCCGGGTTGAATCCGGCCCAGGATCTGATTCACACCATCCGGAAACAGAGGGCCATCACCGGCGAATGAGCCGAGTGAGACTGAGAGCATCACGATTACCACAATGATCAGCTTCATTTTTCTCCTTCACATTCATCCTGCACTGAAAGATTCGGATCATACTGTTTCGATAAACAAATAGAACTGTCAGTATTCCATACTAATACATTTATTATCATTTTGATGCCACTGATACGTTTCGTATGGCAACCTGGCTGGATATGCGGATTCAGCGTGAAACATTGCGTTCTATCCGTCTCAGAAGTAGATTCTTAATATAGGTAGCTGTTCGTGTTCTACATTCAGAAATCCAATGTTAAAGAATACATATGATATTCATGTGGAGGCTATTATGGTTGAAGTCAGGCCCTTTCACGGTCTTCGCCCGGCAAAAGAACTTGCTGAGAAGATCGCTTCTCCCCCATACGACGTCCTCGATTCTTACGAAGCGCGTGAACTTGTAAAAGAGAATCCTCTGAGTTTCCTTAGAGTTGTTAAACCGGAAGTCGATCTTGAGCCGTCTATCGATCTTTACGACAGTTCTGTGTACGAACAGGGTGCCAGAAATCTTCGCCGATTAATGGAAAATGGAGCGATGATTCAGGAAGAACTGCCCATATTTTACTTTTACCGTCAAATCATGGGTGATCATTCGCAGGTTGGTCTTGTTGCTACCGTTTCCGCACAGGACTATCGGAACAATCTCATCAAGAAGCATGAGTTTACGAGAAAAGTAAAGGAAGAGGACAGAATACGACATATAGAAACCCAGAACGCTCAGTGCGGACCGGTTTTCCTTACATATCACGATGTTCCTGAGCTTGACTCATTACAGGATCGTATTTGTGACAGCACTGATCCCGAGTACGATTTCACCGCCCCGGACGGCATCCGGCATACTCTCTGGCTTGTCAATGAGGAAGAAGATATAAAAACGATAGAGAGTATCTTTGCAAGAGTTTCCTCTCTTTACGTCGCAGATGGACATCACAGAAGCGCCGCGGGGGCAATCATCGCGGAGAGAAGACAGAAAAATAACAGTGGACATACAGGCAATGAGGAATACAATTACTTCCTTGCCGTGATATTCCCAAAAAGTCAGATGAAAAACCTGCCATACAACAGAGTTGTTACAGATCTGAATGGGAATACAGTGGATGAAATCATTGACAAAGTAAAAG
>DAOWNO010000300.1 GCA_030642525.1 Candidatus Aegiribacteria sp. | reverse complement strand
TGAATGTTTCAGGAAAGCTGCTGCTTCAGGGAAAGTAGTTGCCTCAGGTGAAATTCTCAGCCCGAATCTGTTTACTGAATCTGCTGCGGTTCTGCTTGTAATGCCGGTTATTACTGAAAGTCCGTACTCGGACTCGTCAAGCTCTACAGCTTCAACGCTGGAAGGATATTTCATCTGTGTCAACTTGATATCCGAAATGATAAAGCAACGCCTTGACCCGTTTGTGCAGCAGGGCGTGGACATGCATCTGTTTGATATTATGCCTTCCGGCAATGTAAATCTGCTTGTTTACCATGCATCCGGAACCCGTACGGATCATATAGAGGGAGTGGAGGATATCAATCTTCTGTTTTCCTCAATGAACTATTCTGAAAGGATTTCTTTCGGGGACAGGGAATGGCTCCTTGTTTTTACTCCCTCACCCACATTTTTAGCGGAGAGACATACCATTCATCCCTGCGTAATTTTCATCAGCGGTTTACTGTTCACCGGACTACTGTTTGCATTCGTAAAGGGAATGCACAGGTCGGCAAGAGTATCCCACCAGTTTGCAGTCGATCAAGCCACGTTCTCCAGAGAACTTGAAAAAGCTCTTGAAGAGCAGAAGAACACGGCAAGAAAACTCAGTGAATCTGAACAGAATTTCATCAGTCTCATAGAACAGTCTCCTGACGGTATTGCTATCTCTGACAGCGATGGAAAGCACCTGTTTACAAATAACAGAATGTGTGAAATCACTGGATATGATAAAAAAGAGCAGGCTTCCATATCAATTGAAGAAATGATACATCCCGGAGTTCTAAGTAAGCACAGGGAATTGTATGCCAGGAAGATGCGTGGAGAGGAAGTATCGGATCAGTTCGAAAGCGCTATCGTCCGGAAGGACGGCAAGGTGATCCCGATAGAGTTGAGAGCAACAACTACGCTGTGGAAAGGAAAGACCTGTGCATTGATCTTCATCACCGATATTTCGGAACGTATCAAACTTAAAGAGCGCCTTTTCCAGTCACAGAAGCTGGAAACCGTAGGGTTGCTCGCCGGTGGAATTGCTCATGACTTTAACAACATACTGCAGACTATCTTCGGATATGTGGAACTTGTTGGAATGAACTTTTGTGAGGGTGATCCTGCTCTTGAGGATATTGCTGAGATCAGGAAAGGTGCCCGAAGAGCTGCCGCTCTCACCACGCAATTGCTTGCATTCAGCAGGCAGCAGGCTCTTGCTCCCAGAAATGTCGATATAAATGATTTAACAGCCAGACTGATTAAAATGCTGAGAAGGATCATTGGTGAGGATATCAAGATTGAGTTTATTCCTGGTCAGGGACTCAGTTCTGTTTTTGTTGATCCGGGTCAGATGGAACAGATACTCATGAATCTCTGTAACAACAGCCGTGATGCCATGCCGCATGGCGGCCACCTTACATTCGAAACGGAGAATGTTCTGATAACCAGGGATTACTCCGACACTCATCCTGAGGTAGAGCAGGGCCATTATATACTGATTACAGTGACCGATTCAGGCTGCGGGATGAATGAAGAAACTCTTTCAAAGGCTTTCGAACCTTTCTTTACGACAAAGGAAGTAGGCAAGGGCTCCGGTCTGGGTCTCGCCACAGTATTTGGAATCGTCAAACAGCATAATGGGTTCATTAATGCCTACAGTGAAGTGGACAGGGGAACTTCGATCAAGGTATATCTGCCTCTTTTAGAAAGTCCTGTCGAAGAGGTCGACAGCAAGATCCAGGAGGAAGTCGTCGGCGGTACTGAGACTATTCTGATTGCTGAAGATGAAGAAGAGGTTCGCGTAATTGCTGCTAGGATTCTCAGAAAAGCCGGTTATACTGTTCTTGAAGCGTCGGACGGAATCGAAGCCATTGAGCTGATAAATGAGAATCCGGATAGGATATCGCTGGCCCTGCTTGATGTGGTTATGCCGGAAAATAGCGGTCAGGATGTTTCCCGGGCGATACAGGAGATCGCTCCGAATATCAGAGTTTTGTTCACAAGCGGATACAGCATCAATACAATACATACGCGGTTTATTCTTCATGAAGGAATGATGCTGTTGAGCAAACCTTACGCTCCCGATGTTCTCCTTCGCGAGGTTCGAGCAATTCTGGACGAATAATTGAACCTGGTAATTATACTTTGAGTACTTGACAGTTACACATTGATTATTATATTCGGAATAGTTCCGATTACGAATAGGAAAATAATGAAGCAATCAGCAGTTCGGCGGATGACAAAGCAGCGATTTATTATTCTCAATACTGTCAGGTCTCTTGGGTCCCATCCGACCGCATATGAAATCTTCCAGAGAGTTCGGCAGGAGCTTCCCGGAGTAAGCCTCAGCACTGTATACCGCAATCTCAACATCCTTGTCGGGCAGGGAGATATAACCACTGTCCGGGGTCTCGGGAAGGAAGTCCACTACGACCACAATTTGCATGATCATTGTCATGTGCAATGCCGTATCTGTGGCAAAGTTTCTGATGTACATACTAATTTTATTAACCCTTCTTGCTTTAATACGCATAGTGTGGAAGGATATATTATAGAAGAAGTGCTTATTACCTTAACAGGTGTTTGTCCCGAATGCGCTATCAGGATGAAAGAGGAGGATACAGATGCACAGAACATTTGAAAAGAAGTATTCCGGGGAATCCGACAGCTCACCGAAGTACTCTGTCGGAGATATGGTTACAGTTAGAAGTCCAAGACATCCGCTTCATTTGAAGCATGGAAAGATAGAGAAAGTGAACGTAAAACCGGGTAATGTATTCTATGATGTGATCTTTGATAAGGTTACAAAACATCTGCCGGAGCGGATGCTGTTCTTGTCAGAAGAAAAAACGGAGGAAACTAAGGAAACGGAGGAAGATAATGAGAATCAAGGAAACTGAAACCGAGAAGAATATCCTCAAAGCATTTGCTGGAGAATCGCAGGCGAGGAACAGATATACATACTTCGCATCTCAGGCGAAAAAAGACGGATTTGTCCAGATCTCTGCAATCTTTGAGGAAACGGCAAATCAGGAGAAGGAACACGCGAAAAGACTTTTCAAGCTGCTTGAAGGCGGTGAACTTGAGATAACTGCGGGTTTTCCAGCAGGAATTATAGGCAGTACATCGGAAAACCTTGAGGCTGCAGCCTCTGGTGAGAACTACGAGCACACTCAGATGTACCCCGAGTTTGCGAGGACTGCGAGAGAAG
>DAOWNO010000234.1 GCA_030642525.1 Candidatus Aegiribacteria sp. | reverse complement strand
AGCGGAGTGCATGCCGTTGAATGCGCCAGGGAGATACAGAGGCATTTCAAGGAACAATCCGGGTCATTACCGGAAAGTGACGTACTGGAGCATCGCATCGGTATTCATCTGGGGGACGTATATGTAAGTGATGATGATGCCATGGGCGATGGCGTCAACATCGCGGCACGCCTGCAGTCCGAAGCCCCCAATGGCGGTATCTGTATTTCCCAGGCACTGTACGAAGTTGTTAAAACGCGGCTCGCCCTCAAAACAGTATATCAGGGACCAAAACATCTTAAAAACATCAGAGAAGAAGTACATCTTTACAATATTGTTGAACTGGATGACGCACCGCAGGAAGCTGGAGCTTCCCCGTACAAGGCAAAGAAGAAATCCCCCGGAGGAAGCAGGTTCTGGAGAATAGCCGGAATTGCAGCTTTAGTTGTAGTTGGTCTTCTTGGATTGCGGGCATTAAGAATATGGCGCAATGCATCCGGTGAACAAACGGATATCTCTGAGCAATTCAACCAGCTCGACCTGAACGGCGATCTCAGACTTACGTCCAATGAACTTCCTGATCAATACAGAGAATCATTGATGAAGGCGGATCTGGATCAGAATGGTGCATTAAGCATTCAGGAATTCAAGCAAGTAATTAACATTGTACAGCAGCGGGAGGAACTCCAGGAGCTGATGTTCCACCAGCTTGATATCAACGCTGACGGTTGTCTTTCCCCTGATGAACTCCCTGAGCGCCTGCGTGAACGCCTCATGCCGGTTGATCAGGATCAGAATGGAACAATAAGTCTGACGGAGTTTCAGGACTTCCTGCATCAAGAGCAGCTCAGCCTTCTGGATGCGCAGCCTCCTGACAACCATGCTCCCGATCCGCCTCCCATTCAATTAAGAAACCCCGAACAGGTTTTTCAGAGTCTGGACCAAAATAATGATAATCAGATTACTCTGGACGAGGTGCCCATCCGGGTCCGCAACCGCATCTCGAGAGCCGATCTTAACTCAGATGGAATAATCACTCATTCGGAATTCAGAATGGCAGTTAACCAATTCGGTGAGTTACGCTGAGCTTCAGAGTGGAGAAAGTGGTCTCTATACCATGAAAATCCGTCTTGATGTGACGGATATTCATGGTAGATTCTTTTCTCAACGATATCATGAATCGCGGTCTCAACCATCTTATACATGGCATCCTTGTCATTTTTCTCTCCCCTATCGGAAGCACTAGCAGTGAAAACCACAGCTACAGGGCGCGAGAATCCATTCTACATGTACTCTGGGTAACCCCGGAATGGCTGTAGACTTATGTGAAGGAGTAACCCATCCGTATTATCCGGAATGTGTCTGCCAACAATAAAACATCATTGACGGGACCGTGTTGCTATTGATATTGTCACTCAGGGCAAAGAATAACGAACGGATTAACATGGAGGAGTGTTCTCACGAAAAGTATGTAGATTGTGGAATTTCAAATCGCCTATCTATTTCCAGGGACAATAAATGAAAAAAGATGATCAGAAAATATCACAACTACGTAGCAGGATTGAAGAACTTGAAAAATCCGAGAAGCAGTTAAAACAATCAGAAGAAGAACTCCACACCAGCAGAAAACGATATCGTTTACTCGTTGAAACACTTCATGAGGGTCTTGTAATCGCTGATCCTGATGAAAATATAGTTTTTGCAAACGATGCATTCAGCAGAATCTGCCAGTATTCCCACAGTGAAATCATTAAAATGAACTGGAAAGACATTCTCCCGGAGGAGGAATTGCAGAAGCTTCTCAGCGAAACTGCCAATAGGAAAAAAGGAATATCTAGCCTTTACGAAATAAACCTCACACGAAAAGACAATGAACTCAGAAGAGTAAGTATTTCCGCCGTACCATCCATGAACAGGGATGGTGAATTTGAAAGCTCTATTGCATTGATACTTGATATCACAGATAGAAAAAAGGCTGAGGAAATTCTCAAAAATAGTGAAGAAAAATTCAGAACTATCACCGAAAACATCAATATCGGCGTTTACAGAAACACCGTTGGACCGAAAGGTAAATTCATCGAGGCAAATCCTGCGATTGTCAAAATGTTCGGTTACAAGAACAAGAAGGAATTTCTCTCTATTAAAGTTTCCGATCTGTATGAAAACTCCGAAGACAGGCGGATTTTCAATTCCAGAATGCTCAGTTTTGGTTCTGTAAGAGATGAAGAATTGAGATTACAGAGGAAAAATGGATCCATGTTCTACGGATCTATTTCTGCAGTCGCAGTTAAAGACGTACAGGGCAGGATCAGATACTATGACGGAGTAATAGAAGACATAACAGAACGTAAAAGAGCGGAAAATCTTAAAAAGAATTTCAAGGACTTGAGAAGAACACTTGAAGGAACTGTTCACGCCCTTGCCGTTACTGCTGAGACAACTGATCCATATACCGCCGGACATCAATACAGGGTTTCTTCTCTCGCCTGTGCAATAGCCAGAAAAATGGGATTGCCGGAAAAACAGATAGAAGGAATCCGTATAGCAGGTATTCTTCACGATATAGGCAAAATATATGTTCCGCCTTCCATTCTCAACCGCCCTGGCAAACTTGTCGATATCGAGTTCAGTTTGATCAGGGCACATCCTACCGTAGGATATAATATTCTGAAATCAATCGATTTCCCCTGGCCTGTTGCAGAAGCAGTACTGCAGCACCATGAGAGACTGGATGGTTCAGGATACCCGAAAGGACTGAAGGGTGAAGGTATAATTCTTGAAGCAAGGATTCTCGGTGTCGCAGATGTTGTTGAAGCCATGTCTTCCCATCGGCCCTACAGACCGGCTATTGGCCAGGATATAGCTATCAATGAAATTTCACAGAACAAGGGCATTCTTTTTGATTCTGACATAGTTGAAGCCTGCATAGAGGTTCTTGTTAAAGATGAATTCGAGTTCGCAGGAACATAATGCAGTTTCACTCCAGTGAATGTTATTCAAGCTTGATAAGAATCGAGGAAACAGATCTTCCTCCAGCATCTGATACGCGTACAAAATAACATCCTGAGGATAGTTGTTCTCCAGTATCAGTCCTGCCTGTCCAGATTAGTTCTCCATTGAATGAATTGCTAAAGACAACCCGCCCGGATTGATCGAATATCCATACGTATGCATTATCCATAAATCCCTGACCTGAGATAATCACACTCCCGCACATGGGATTCGGACTGAATGAAAGCCCAGGTAAACCATGATCTGGATCACCGCTTATTCCAAGACCGTAATAGTACAAATAGACCGTAAGCTCAGAGGGAACACATACCCAGATGTAACTCTGAGGCTCAGATTCCCTCTGTTCCGTTCCGGAAACACTTCCAGCAGGTTCATTGGGTGCCAGATTCCCGTTATATCCAGTGGGAGACCACGCTTGCAGCCTGTCAGATGGGGAAGAGGACTCGAAAGCAACCCAGGTTACATAATCCCCAAACTCTCCACCACATCCGATCTCACCGATTTCCTCTGAGGAGGGAAGTTGTATTATCGAAGTAACCTCGGTGAACTCACCTGGTGGCCAGATATTCCAGATTGTACATGAAACCGGATCAGCGATAAGGAAGCAGGGAGTTGTATAGAGGTCATCATGATTCCACCCAACTCCGCTTATCTCCTGAATGCCATATCCTGAAAAATCCCAGGATCCGATGTAACTTCCATTGGTTTGCATTCCATGAAGAATTGCCGTTCCGCTTTGTGCGTAATAAAGCACGCTATCGCACCATGCAAGCCCTACCGGATCTGTAGCACCTTCAACTGGAAGAGATTCTACAAGGTCGTATGGATACTCTGATTCAAAGCCGTAGATTAGCATGGTTACCGAATCAACAGCCCAGACCATATCCTCACCGGTTCCGATACCGGTGACGTATCCGTCTGGCAGACTGAAAGCACTCTCCCAGGCTATTGCTGTCACAGTACAGAGGAAAATTGAAAACAGGAATTTCATGGAAAAACTCCTTTCAATATTTAACTCAGAAAGCCATATTGTTGTATATGTGTACAAACACAACAACATTATTATAAATGAAACAACCGGTGCTGAACAATGAACTGAATACTCCGGGAAAACAGGATTTCAGAGAGGGGT
>DAOWNO010000066.1 GCA_030642525.1 Candidatus Aegiribacteria sp. | reverse complement strand
GAACGATCCTGTCTACTATGAATATATGCTCGGCTATTCGCCGTACGACAATGTCAGAGAGACCGACTACCCGGCAATGCTGGTGTATACCGGGCTGCACGATTCACAGGTTGGTTACTGGGAACCCGCAAAGTGGGTCGCCAGGCTCAGAGATATGAAAACTGATGACAACCCACTTCTGCTGTACACAGATATAGGATCAGGACATGGAGGCGCCTCAGGAAGATTCCAGTGGATAGATAGGATAACCTGGATTTACGCTTTCATTCTGGATCAGGCAGCGATTTAATCCGCATATCTCTGCAGTTATGAATGTATGTATGCGGGCTATATCCCGAAGCTGATTCCTATCTTGAGAACCGGATAAACCCCAAATTTTCTGTTCATATCATTCACGACTGTTTCCGATTCGGCATACAGATCAGCCATGAACTGCTCCTCGATCAAAGGAGGAATGTTTCCTCCCTCATGTGTGAGCGTGAGTTTGTAATTCTGGAACATCGCTCCGATGTCGAATGCTATTGAAACTTTACCATCGGAGGGTATGTGCTTCAGTATGCCAATTCCAAGGTATGGTGCAACAGCCCTGCAATCGATATCTGCAACAAGCATTCCAAACTCCTCGGGAGTGTATGTATGACCACCTATCTCAATTGCTTCATCTGAACTGGATTCCAGTTTCACATTGTTCATGCTCACTATTAAACCGGCAGTGAGCCTGAAAGCCCCACGGCCGGGATTATAGTCAAACAGCAGCGGGAGCCAGGCCAGTGCAGCATCAATATCATAATTTATCCCATCAATTTCGGTGCTGCTCTTGTAATTGAAAATATCCACCCCGAGTCTTGCGGAAATTTCACTGGAAAGCGGAAGAGCTATTTCACCCCCGAAACCCATCGTACTGATTCGCACCCCGATTGCACCTCTTTTATCACTGTCTGCAGCGGAAATACCCGATTGCAGTAAAATCAGAACAAGCACAGGAATTAAGCATAAACCTGATCGCAGCATAAAATCCTCCAGACTTAAACATAATGGGGTCGGACGCCACTTGCGGCACTTACGAAATAAACCGTTTATGATTGCTATATCCATTTCTTCTTTCTGAAAAATAAAAGCATTACTACGGCTATCAGCAGCATAAATCCAAGTATCGCGAAATAGCCGTATTTCCAGCCGATCTCCGGCATATATCTGAAATTCATGCCATATACGCCTGAGATGAAAGTCAGGGGAATGAAAATCGTAGCTATGATGGTAAGGACTTTCATTACCTGATTCATTCTGTTACTTACGCTTGAAAGGTACATATCGTGCATCCCGGATATGATGTCCCTGTAAGTTTCTAAGGTATCAATAACCTGTATGGTATGATCGTACAGGTTTCTGAGGAAAACCACAGTCGGTTTCCTGATAAGGTCCGATCCGCTCTTCTCCAGAAGTGCGATTTCTTCCCTCAATGGCCAGACGGTTCGCCGCATGAAGAGCATGGCTCTTTTGAATCTGAGAATCTTTTATACAATATCAGGATTCGGATCCAGAATGACCTGATCCTCGACTTCCTCGATCTGATCTCCGATGGTCTCGAGTATCAGGAAGCAGCTGTCCACCACAGCATCAATAAGAGCATATGCGAGATAATCAGCCCCTGCCCTGCGGATCCTTCCCCTGCATCCCCTTATCTGCTCCCTTATAGTTTCGAAAACATCGCCTGGCTTCTCCTGGAAAGTAATAACGTAATTTTCTCCAAGAATCATACAGACCTGTTCAGTTTCCATGCCCGTACTGATATCGGAATAGCTCAGCATCTTCAGCACGATGAACAGATAACTGTCAAAATCCTCGAACTTCGGCCTCTGCATGGTATTAGCAATATCCTCGACTGTCAATGAATGAATGCTGAAAAGTTCCCCGATCTTCTCGATAGTTCCTGTATCATGAATACTATCGATATTAATCCAGACAACATCGGAAGACTTGCAGAGATCGGCGCACTCCTTCGGAGTTGAGTTCTCCTTTTCTTCGTGCAGGTTTGCGTTGTAGCGTATATATGATACTTTAACCTCTTTCATTTTCCTCCTGCCGATGAAAAGAGGAGTTCCCGGGGACTGACCGGCCTTTTCATGCTCCCTGCCGGAGTATTTTATCCTTTCAGCCATAAGAAACTCCCTTCAATAGAACTGAAACAACAGTATTAATCAGCTTTCAGTATAATGCTGTCAGCATTAATTTGCCAGACCTGTCGGTGATAGATATCATGTAAATCCAAGTAATAAGTGTGGATTTGCATAATATTTCTAAGGAGATTTTGTATAGGGTCAGGTTGAAACTGACCCTAATCTAAGCGGGGACACGCACCAGAGCCCAGGTTAAGCGGGGACACGCACCAGAGCGTGCATGTCCCCGTGTGCTTAGTCTCGTTTTATGTAGTGAGTGTGAAGAAGCTCATGTGACTTTTGACCGAGGGGTTCCTTCAGAAACTCCGCATAGAGAAGCTGGATTTCCGGATTCGCATGTGATTTGCGGAAATGCAATGCAGCGTCCTCGGCGTAAATGGACTCCGTTCTCTTCTGCCTTATCTCAGGACTTGTTGGGATGGGCTGGCCGCCGCCGCCAAGACATCCTCCCGGGCAGGCCATGATCTCGATGAAATGGTAATCCGCTTCGCCGGCCCGCACCTTGTCCATGAGTATCTTTGCGTTGGCAAGTCCATGGGCAACCGCTACTTTCAGAGTGACTCCGGCCAGGAATTCAAAACCTGTGGCCATCTTCTCCGGCATGGTTATCGCGGCTTCCTTGATCCCTTCCATTCCCCTGACAGGTTCAACATTCAACCCGTCAAATGGAATCTCATGACCTGAAACTATTTCGTAGGCCGTTCTCAGTGCGGCTTCCATGACTCCTCCGGTAGCGCCGAAGATGACTCCAGCTCCCGTAGAATCACCCATCCATCTGTCAAATTTCTCTTCTTCTATTTTCTCGAAGTCGATACCTGCCTCATCGATCATTCTGGCTAGCTCGCGGGTTGTAAGAACGTAATCAACATCTTTGTAACCGCTGTCGCGCATTTCGGGACGTTCCTTCTCGAATTTCTTCGCGGTACACGGCATGACTGAAACACTTACGATACTCGCGGGGTCTATTACTTCCTTGCCGGCAAGATAGGTTTTTGCCAGAGCGCCGAACATCTGCTGCGGGCTTTTACATGTTGAAACGTTCGGAAGCAGTTCGGGATACTTATGCTCGATGAACTTTATCCATCCTGGAGAACAGCTCGTCATCATCGGCAGAGCTACACTCTCGTCGTTATCGACAAGAGCACCCTTCAGCCTGCTTATGAGTTCGTGACCCTCTTCAATGATGGTAAGGTCGGCAGTAAAATCAGTATCCAGTACTCTGTCTACTCCCAGACCGCGAATGGCGGCTACCATCTGACCCGTAGATCGGTCAATCGGGAGTCCCAGAGCTTCCGCTAATCCGACTCTTACTGCGGGAGCGGTTTGAAACACAACGAATTTGTCAGGATTTTCTATCGCTTCCCAGACAGGTCTTATTTCTGATGTTTCAAACAGCGCACCTGTAGGACAGCGGATTACGCACTGACCGCACTGAGTACACGGAACATCGTTAAGGCTGCGGTCCATGAATGTAGAGATAGTAACTGAGGAAGATCTGCCAACCGGTTTGATAACGGCAACGCTCTGCAATTCCTCACAGGTTCTGACGCATCGAGTACACAAAATGCATCTGCTGTTATCCCTCATTATGCCGGGACTGACTTCCTCTATGGATTCCGGTTTTGGCGAAGTCTGATATTCATTGTTTGTGATGTTGTGTTTCTCGGCAAGCTCCTGCAGTTCACAGTTCTTGTTTCTCTCACACTCGGAGCAATTCGCGTTATGACTTGCAAGTAGAAGTTTGAGCACTGTCCTTCTCGCGTGGCGGACTTTTTTACTGTGTGTAAGAACAGCCATGTTTGGAGTGACAGGTGTTACGCATGCTATGGCAAGAGTTCTCCAGCCCTCAACTTCAACAAGACACATTCTGCAATTGCCTGCAAGTGACAGGTCAGGATGATAGCAAAGGGTAGGAATATCAACACCGGCTGTTCCACAAGCATCGAGGATCGTAACTCCTTCTCTGACACTTGTTATGATACCATTAATTTTTACGGAAATATTAGGCATTATACGCCACCCTTTCCGGCCGGCAGATCAATGAATTTGGTTACAATATCGATGAAGCAATTTGGTGATGTCTGACCAAGTCCGCACTTGCTGCCGATTTTCATTACCTCCGCAAGCTGGAAAAATGGTTCAAGCTCCTCCATACTGCTTATTTCTCCGTTTCTGATTAAGCGTACAGCATCCTGCAGCCGCACATTTCCTTCACGGCAGGTAGTACACTGACCACAGGATTCATGCACGAAGAATTCAATGAAATTCTCAAGAACATCTATCATGTCACGGCTGCTGTTGAAGACAATCACTGATCCTCCGGGAGGCAGATCACTGAATGAGAGAGATCTGTCCAGTTCGTCCGCAGTGATCGTTGCTCCGCTGGCTCCGCCCACCTGCACTGCCTGTACGTCCTGAGCGCCCGCCGCTTCAAGCAGTTCACCGATTGATGAACCCATCGGCATTTCGTAAACGCCCGGATTCTCAATGTCTCCTGAAATACTGAACAGTTTCGTACCCGTACAATCGCCAATTCCAAGATCCTGAAACCACTCCGCTCCATTGAGGATGATGTGGGGTACCGCGGCGAATGTCTCAACATTATTTACGACGGTAGGGCGGAACAGGTATCCGGAATTAACCGGGTAAGGAGGTTTGTTCCGCGGGACTCCGCGTTTGCCTTCCAGACTCTCGATAAGTGAAGTTTCTTCTCCGCATACGTATGCGCCTGCACCCGGTCTGATCTCAATGTCGAAGTTAAAATCCTTGCCAAGTATATTTTCCCCGAGAAGGTTCTCTCGAATGAGATCCTCTCTGGCTTTTTCTATAACCGGAATGAGATAGGGATATTCGGCACGGAGGTAGATGATTCCATGAGAGGAGCCTATGGCATAACCGGCAATCGTCATTCCCTCAAGAAGTTTCAGGGAGTAATTCTCAATCAGGTATCTGTCCTTAAAGGTTCCGGGTTCGCCTTCATCCGCATTGCAGATAACCATTTTGTTACTGCCGGAAGCCGCTCCTGCAAGGTTCCACTTGATACCTGTCGGGAAACCGGCGCCGCCTCGACCGCGGATTTCAGATTCCCTGACCTCGAAAACCACATCGGCGGATGTCATTCCAAGGCTCTTCTTCAAAGCGGAACCTGCAATCGGCTGTTCTGCTGCGATCAGTATTTTCTTCTCGCTCATATCTGCTGACCTCCCTATTCCAGACCCGCGATAATTCTGCGGGTTTCATCCGGTGTCAGCCGGGTATGGGGAGTATCGTTCACCATCATTGCCGGAGCCTGATCGCAAAGTCCGATGCAGCTTGTCGTTTCGAGAGTTATCCTGCCGTCAGGTGTTGTATCGCCTGCTTTTATACCAAGCTCTGCCTCAATGGTCTTTAGAATTTCACCGGAACCATTCATCTGGCAACTGATAGTTGTGCAGAGACGTATGATATTCCGTCCTCTGGGCTCTGTTGAAAAAAACGAGTAAAACGAAATCACACTGTAGATTTCAGCGTTGCTTACACCTATTGCGCCTGCAACAGCAACAATAGCTTCCTCAGGGATGTAGCTCAGTTCCCTGTTGATTTCTGTAAGAATCTGTATAACCGCTTCTCTGCCTGACCCAAACCTGGCCACTGCATCTGAAACGATTTCCCGCGGATTGCGGTTCACTGATTCTCTCCTTTCTTCAGCACTTCACGTATCCTGTTTACAAGGATAGCGGGAGGAACCGGTTTTTCGAGGAACATGTCAACAGGGAAAAAATCCGGATTCTCCTCAGGATTGAAATCGTAACCTGTAACTTCGCCAACTGATGTGAGCATGATGATAGGAACATTACTTCTGAGCCTTGAACGAATTCTTCTGGCCACTGCGAAACCCTCGTCGGTATGCTCCATCATTACATCAAGTATCACGACATCGGGGTTTTCTTCCTTGACCATTCTGAGTCCGTCTGCGCCGCTCGATGCAGACAGCACTTCAAACCCGCAGGCTTCAAGCACAATGGTGTTGGCTTCAATGAAATCCGGGTCGTCATCAACCAGCAGTACTCTTATCTTGTCCACCATCGTATTCCCTTTCCTTTTCTCTATTAATTCGTAACCAATATTTATTCAATTCAAGCAGGAAGTATAAGCAACTTTCGACTGATCCTGCCACATTGGAAAATGCCTGTTCCCGCCAATGTCAGTACCGGTAATGCTCCGGTTTATACGGCCCATCTACATCCACTCCAATGTACTCCGCCTGCCGTTCTGACATTTTCGTAAGTTTCACACCTAATTTGCCAAGATGCAGGCGTGCTACTTCCTCATCAAGGATTTTGGGAAGCATATACAGGCCGATAGCAGGTCTTTCCTCCGCAAGAGCTATCTGAGCAAGGCACTGATTGGTAAATGAGCTGGACATCACGAAACTTGGATGACCGGTTGCGCATCCAAGATTGACAAGCCTTCCCTCGGCCAGAACATAGATAACATGTCCGTCCGGGAAACTGAATCTGTGTACCTGAGGCTTTATTTCTTCCTTCTTTACTCCCTCCGTCGCTTCAAGTCCGGCCATATCTATCTCATTATCAAAGTGACCGATATTACATAAAATCGACTGATCCTTCATGCAGCTCATATGATCGGCTGTAATAACATTGTAATTGCCTGTTGCCGTTACTATTATTGAGGCTTCTTCCAGAGCGTCCTCAACAGTTGTGACTTCAAATCCCTCCATTACAGCCTGGAGAGCGCATATGGGATCGATTTCAGTGATGAGTACTCTTGCTCCGAAACCTCTCATGCTCTGCGCACAGCCCTTGCCTACGTCACCGTAACCGCATATGAGAATCGTTTTCCCGGCAACCATCACGTCTGTAGCACGCTTGAGTCCATCAGCCAGTGATTCTCTGCATCCGTAAAGGTTATCAAACTTGCTCTTCGTGACTGAATCGTTGACATTGTATGCGGGAAAAAGGAGTTTGCCCGCTTTCAGCATCTGGTACAGCCTGTGAACTCCGGTGGTCGTCTCTTCGGACACACCGATTATCCCAGGGACAATCGCTGTCCAGAAATCAGGATTTTCTCTAATTCCTGAGCGAAGATTGTCCATGAAAGCCTGAATGTCTTCGGTTTTTTCTTCGGAATCAGCCAGTCTTCCGGTATTGCTGAACTCGCGTTCAAGCTCGAACCCTCTGTGAACCATAAGAGTGGCGTCGCCGCCATCATCAACGAGGAGTTCAGGGCCCTTCCCTCCGGGGAATGTAAGAGCGTTTCTGGTGCACCACCAGTATTCCTCAAGGGTCTCGCCCTTCCAGGCGAAAACCGGCACTCCGGTCTCTGCGATCGCGGCAGCTGCATGATCCTGCGTTGAAAAAATATTGCAGCTCGCCCATCTCACATCAGCGCCCAGTTCCACAAGAGTCTCGATCAGCACGGCCGTCTGAATGGTCATGTGAAGCGAACCGGTGATTCTCAATCCCTGCAGTGGTTTGGTTTTCCCGTATTTTTCCCGCACTGCCATAAGCCCCGGCATTTCCTTCTCAGCGATAGACATTTCCATCCGCCCGAAATCAGCAAGTGACATATCAGCTACTTTGTAATCCGCCATTTTTATTCCTTTCTTCAAGAACTCCGGACAGTATGAACGCTCTGCCGTCATCCGTTATGTATTCATTTTCTATTCTGAATCCCGCATTCATCATCCAGTCTCTGACTTCGTCAAGATCCAGCCCCGGCCAGAGATCGCCATGAGTTCTTTTCAAATCTCTGTTATCGTGAGGCAGAAGCTCAATCACAGCGCATCGGCCGCCGGAAGCACACACTCTTGCGGCTTCGGTAAAAAAAGCCGGGGGTTCACCAAGATGATGAAGCAGCATGTGAGCTATTACTCCGTCAACCGAAGAATCAGCGACAGGAAGGTGTTCCGCGGTTCCGAGTCTGAGTTCTACATTCTTATTGTGACATTTTGCGAAAAGCTTCTTTCCCGCTTCTGAAATCATCTCCTGAGACTGGTCGACTCCGATAACGGATGTTCCCCTCCGGGCGAGTCTCAGGACAAGCTCACCGCTTCCGCAGCCCGCATCAAGAATAAGATTATCAACGGGAAACATATCGAGAACATCTGAAATGTAAGTTTCCGGATCAGGCATCAGATCCGATACATGACCCCATGCAGTTGCAATGCGATCGAAGAATTGCTTCGATTCCATCCTTCGCGATGAGTAGCATCTTGTAAGTTCAGACATGTCAGCATCGTAATTCTCTATGCTCGACGCACCTGCTGCTATACTCTCTATAAGATTCCTGATTACCGGGTCATGCCTGTTCAGACTGTAGTATACCCAGCTGCCTTGTCCCTTTCGGATAACGATTCCAGCGCTCAGAAGGTTCTTAAGATTATGGCTCACATTTGACTGGCTCAGTCTCAGAACATCGGATATTTCACTGACGTTCAGCGGCCCGCGAAGGAGAACGCGGATCATTCTGAGTCTGCTTGAATTTGCCAGCGCACTGAAAATATTCTTCATGTATATGAATATATGATAATATTCTCATATGTCAAACGGAGAAGGAAGAACCCCCGCTATTGCGGGGGCTCT
>DAOWNO010000069.1 GCA_030642525.1 Candidatus Aegiribacteria sp. | reverse complement strand
ATCATTTCGATAACGAAGTCCGGATCGGAATTCCATTTATCTATAATCGAATCGACTATGCTGATATCAATCATTGTATACCTCCCCCGGGGATGAATCCTGCGGGGAAATCGTCCATACAGGTCTTGTTTTTGGAGCTTTTACAACAAGTGCCTTAAGTCCCTTATTGCGGAATACGGTGCCTGTTCCACCTCTTCCGGCCTGTTTCAGCCTCATGGTTTTTCTTCTCCAGTCCCACCAGGAGAAATTCAGGCATCCGATCCATGCATGATCCGCTCCGCTACCGGATGAAACAGTCGAAATATGCCGCTTGTCGTCATCGTTATCGGAGTACATTTCAGCCAGTTCCTCTGCGGCCAGATGGGAGTTCACGGAGAGAAGAGGTGATTCAATCACCTGAACTCTTCCATTCATCCCGTCAATGAAGATTATCACCTCATTCTCAGATTTTCCGGTGATAACAAGGCAATCGAAACCTGAGAACTTCAGTAACGGGCCGAAGTGCCCCCCAACATTGGAGTCAACAGCGGATCCTGTAGTTGGGGATATGGTTGTTACGATTGATTTGCCGGATCCTGAGAATGAAGGGGTACCGCCAAGAGGACCTGCTGCTATGCATATAGAGTTCTCAGGACTGTCCCATTTCGTTTCGGATGTTACTTCCTGCCACATCAGCCAGAGATCGAACCCTTTTCCTCCGGTGAAAACCTCTTTCATTTTTTCGGTTACCGGTATGATTCTGAAGGAAGGCTCTGAGATATCAACTCTTAGTATTTCCCCCGTATACCCTCGTATGGAGGGTTTAGGGTTGTACTCGAAAGTACCGAGAACCTTCTGCTTCTCAAGAATCTCACCGGCATTGCGTGTATTTGCCATAGACAACTCCCTGTGTTTGCGCCAGTAATCGCATGAAATATACTAATAGTGATAATGAAAAATATCACTGAAATATACCCATGAAAGTTACAAATTGCAGTAGCAGGAAACAACCCTCCAGAATATGTATTGGCACATACGGAAATGATTGTTTAGAATTTAATATGATTAAAGAAGAAACCAATGCTTTCAGAGACAATCCGCCTGGCCTCACATTTTTTCTCAACAGATCGTCAGTGGGTATAGCCGGAGCTGGCGGAATAGGATCGAATATAGCAGCAATTCTCATTCGCGCGGGTGTGGACAGGCTCGTAATCGCCGATTTTGATTCCGTTGAACTTCCCAACCTCAACAGACAGTTCTATTTCAGGGATCAGATTGGTTATCCTAAAGTTGAAGCGCTGAAGCATAATCTGGAACTAATAAATCCCGATGCCGCAATAGAAATTCACAACAGGATAATAGACAAACAAAATGCCTGTTCCATCTATTCGGAGTGTGACCTGCTTGTTGAAGCGTTTGACAGCGCCGAAGCAAAAGTGATGCTACTTGAAACCTGGCTGACAGGGCTTCCGGGAAAACCGGTCGTTGCTTGTTCAGGACTTGCCGGGTACGGCAGAACTGATTTAATCAGAGTGGACAGAAGAGAGGATTTCACACTTGTGGGCGATCAGAAAAGCGACCTTTCGCTGGGGACTCTATCCTCCAGGGTGGGTATTGTCGCAAACATGATGGCCAATGAAATCATCGAACTCCTCGTCCAGGGTAGGACTTAGCTCTTTCGGAACCGACCCCATTGTATCTGGTGGGGTCGGACGTCACTTGCGACACTTAGCAAACTAATTTCATTGGATATAGTACTATCTTCTGCGAGCAGAGAACCTCTGCAAATCGCTTTTGATATCCCTGATCTGCTTTTATGGAGAAGTTTTGCACATTCAGTCTTACTTAACCCCAATTGCTTCCAACATACCCATGCTATAACGGCGCGAGCGTTTGAGAGTTCAGAAGTTCTGTGATTTCCTCTGATAGTATTCAACGATACTCCCCATTTCTCAGCAGCCCAATCCAGAACAGTCTCAATTGCATCATGTATATTCTGGCGTTCTCTACAGGGCCACGAACCTGGACCTTTTAGCCTTTTCATGACATCCAGGGCGAATTCTCTTGATCCCAGAATTTTGCAGCATCTATTCCATTTGTCAGCGTCTTCATCATATGAAACAGCGGTGATTCCTGCTCTACCGATCGAGTAATTACCCCAAATCAGCTTTAGAGTCTCTTTATCACTCATTTCTTCTTTAATGAATTTTAGATATTTCTGCCTTGGTTTGATGTCTTGAATATCGAATTTAGAAAGTACGAAATCCACGTCCTGCCATGACGTATATTTTACGCCCATAAGGCTTGCGTGACCTGACCAATTGTAATACGGTAGTGATTCATAATTATCTACTATACCAGCCTTTAGCGGGTTACAGTGGATATACTTGACCAGCTGCAGAAAATATTCCTCTTCATGGACCAGTATAGACTTGAATCTTCCCTGAAAGACATGACCACTTCTATCTTCTCTCCGATTGTAACAGACAGCATATCCGGTAAGCAACCTGTGCATGAATGTACTGACAGGTTTGCTTCCGGTGCGAACAAGAAGATGTAAATGATTTGGCATTATTACCCACGCATAGACGCGAATTCCAGTGATAGCAACGAGTTTAGATAGCCTCTGATACAGGTCTGAGCGATCCAATGTGGAGTTGAATACAGCTCTGCCATCAATCCCGCGAGCCATAACATGGTGCAGGGCGCCTTCCCAATCAGGTCGTATCTGTCTTCCCATCGTACTATGAGTGTACGCATAATTACTGAGGATTTCAAGGGGTAGAGTGAAGAAGAGTCGGGAAAGAAGACGATTAACAAGGGGATAATAATTTTGTAAGTGTCGCAAGTGGCGTCCGACCCCATTGTGCGACCCCATTGTGTCAGGATAACATAACGGATATATTCCGCTCGATATTATTCCAACTAATACAACCTGTTTAGATCATTCACATGGAGGTAGTAAATTGAGAAAGAGCACAGCTGCTATTTTTATCCTGTCGGTAAGTCTGCTGGCTGGGGATATTTCAGGAATTGTTACAATATTCCATGCCGGAAGTCTAGCGGTTCCTCTTGAAATTATTGAAGATCAATTCGAAGCGATGTATCCGGATGTTGATGTAAGAAGAGAGTCTGCGGGAAGCGTTGCCTGTGCCAGGAAGATAACCGAACTGGACAGGGAAGACTGTGATATAATGGCTTCAGCTGATTACCGGGTAATAGACAATATGCTGATTCCCGATTTCGCATCCTGGAACGCCATATTCGCAACAAACAGAATGGTACTTGCCTACACTACTGGAAGCCGTTTTGCGGATGAGATAAACGCGGACAACTGGATAGATATACTTCAGAATGACGTTGTTGAATGGGGTCATTCCGATCCGGATGCTGATCCCTGTGGATACAGAACAATTCTGGTGCTTCAGCTTGCTGAGATATATTACGGCATTCCAGGAGTTGCGGTTTCACTTCTGGAAAATCGTGATGAAAGAAATATCAGGCCCAGGTCAGTAGAACTGATTTCACTTCTTGAAAGCGGGCATCTGGATTACGCGTTTGAATACCTTTCGGTTGCGGTTCAGCACGATCTTGAATACGTTGATTTCCCGCCCGAAATCAATCTGGGAGATCCTGATTTCGCTGACCTGTACGCAACGGCATCAACCGAGATAGCCGGAAGCTCCCCGGGTGAGACAAGAACTGTAACAGGCGCACCAATCGCCTATGGGATAACATTGATTAACCGGGCGCCCAATACGGATGCGGCCATGGCATTCATTGAATACATACTGTCACCCGGGGGCGGTCTTGCTGTTCTGGCGGAAATGGGACAGCCCCCGTTCATTCCATGCAGAATCTCCTCTGAGACTGATACAGCATCTATTCCGGAATGCCTTGCTGATCTGGTCGAGTAAGCAGTGAAATCAGGTCCCTTCATATGGATCTGCATTTTATTCGCGGTTGTAGTGCTGGCTTTCCTGGCCCTTCCGCTGGTGAATATTGCTACAGCGTCATCCCCGGGCATTATCTGGGAATCTCTGCACGACGGAGAAATAATGAACGCCGTTCTCCTGAGTCTTTACACGTCGGGAATGGCAGCAGTAATATGTCTGATACTGGGAACTCCTTTCGCGTACCTGCTTGCAAGGAAGGATTTCCCCGGGAAGAATCTTGTTGAGAGTATTGTTGATATTCCCATAGTTATTCCTCATCCCGTTGTGGGCATAGCTATTCTCGCTATATCCGGTAGAAACCACTGGTTCGGTAAAATCCTTATGGACCTGGGTATAAGAATAATGGGAAGTTCAACCGGGATCATTACAGTTCTTGTATTCGTTTCGATACCCTTTTTCATAAACGCCGCGAAGGAAGGTTTCGCATCCGTGCCGGAAAGGCTTGAGAACGTCTCGATGACTCTTGGCGCATCAAAACTTTCTACATTTCAGCGTATAACATTTCCCCTTGCGAGAAGAAGTATGCTCGCTGGAACAATAATGAGCGCTGCCAGGGCACTCAGCGAATTCGGTGCGGTTATTGTTATAGCATATCATCCGATGATTGCTCCTGTTCTGATGTTTGAACGTTACCAGGCTTACGGTCTTGAGTATTCCCAGCCTGTAGCATTCATACTTATCGCAATGAGTCTAATAATTTTCATTGCACTCAGAATCATCACTTCCAGGAAGCGAAGAATGGCTTGATAATACTGGAGGACCTCAAGGTCAGTTTCAAAGATTTCCAACTGGGACCGCTCCGCCTTGAAATACCGAAAGGCGTATTCTTCATGCTTATGGGTCCTACAGGTTCCGGGAAAACTCTCCTCCTTGAAACGATTGCCGGTCTTGTTAAACCGGACACGGGTATCATAGAGATTGCAGGAGCCGATGTTACAGACAATCCCCCTGGCAGACGAAGTGTTGGTATTGTTTATCAGGATACAGCCCTTTTTCCACATCTTTCTGTGCGGCATAACATCATGTACGGAGTTCGCTATTTACCGAGTAGAAGTGAGTACGATTTCGATAAGCTTGTGAATTTCCTTGACCTGGAGCGGCTTCTGGACAGATTACCCGGAAAGCTCAGCGGAGGAGAGAAACAGCGAACAGCGCTTGCCCGTGCGCTTATCACAAGCCCTGGAGTAATCCTTCTGGATGAGCCGCTGAGTTCCCTTGATCAGATGTTCAAAGGGGGAATCAGAAGTGAACTCAGGCGGATTCATAGTGAAACATCAACAACTTTTCTGATGACAACCCACGATTTTACCGATGCCCTCTCCATGGGTACTCACGGCGCCGTAATAAGGGACGGAAAAATCGAGCAGACAGGAACGATAGATGAAATATTTTACAGCCCGAAAACTCCTTTTATGGCATCATTTGTTGGAATGAAGAATGTGTTCCCGGCAGAATTCAGAGAAGGCGGAGCTATTGTTGAAGGGCTTCTTGTCAGACATACATCGAATAAGAGAGGACATGGTTTTCTGGCGGTACCACCAGAGTCGATAGTTGTTTCCAGGGAGATTACAGTTACAAGCGAGCGAAATCATTTTACAGGAACAATTACATCTGTTGAGCGTACAGGCTCAATTTTCAGTATCTCTGTTGATTGTGGTCATCTTTCAATAATTTCATCCGTTACCAGAAACGCTTTATCGGAACTGAATCTGACAAAAGGCCAGGATGTCTATATATCCTTCAAGGCAAGTGCCATTCATGTTTTCTGAGAAGGAGATTCCATGAAGTGTCTGAAAGTAAAAGGAGAGCAGGCAGTAAGGAGAGAATTCATCTCCAGATTCAGCGCAGCTTTAACTGACAGGGTGATATGCGTGATATCCACGAATCCGTCCGGTGAAATTGAGGCAGTATTTCCGGGTGAGTCATCCATTGAAGGTCTGCTTGAATCGATACACCCCGATCTTGTTATCATTCCAGCTGACAGTAAACTGATCGCACCGATTGTAGATTGCAGTGGGGAAGTAACTTCCGCAAATCCACTTGTGCTGGCAGCATTTGACGTTGAAGATGAATGTACGGATTATGCCTCCATATACAGAAACACTTTTCATCTTCTGCCACAGAATACTGAAGAGGAATGCGGCAGATGCGGAATGGACTGCAGACGCATGGCGGAAGCGATTCTGAGAGGTGACAGGAGGGAAGAGGAGTGTTTTTACGCTTCGGGAAGAATTGAAGTCACAGTTGATGGCAGACCATTGAAAGTGGGGAAGTTTCCTGCAGAGATGATTGAGGGATCTTTGCGTGGACTTCTTTCATCAATGAAGGGATATCGGGAAGATTCAGATATAATGATCAGAGCTAAGGGGTCAAATCTTTACTCTTGACATTTGAATAAACAGATTACTTAATTTTTCAAATCTTTTCTTAAATTGTGGTTCATGCTCAAGCCTGATGCACAGCCTTTTCACGATTCGCCGATACTATTTGTCAAGAGTAAAGATTTGACCCCTATAGCCTGATGCTGACACTGTGTGCGAGTCCCAGCCCCATGATATTCTCTGCAACTTCTTCAAGATAACCTTTCGGGTAAGAGGGGATACCTGTGAAATTTGCAGACAGTGTTTTAAAGGAATGGAAACCCTGAAGAACGTATTTTTTCACAGGACCGATTTCTCTAAGCAGTTCTATCACATCATTTCCATCGACAATGCCTGGAACCATAGTGGTTCTGAACTCATATTCCGGCAAAGTTTTTATTATGTCAATTGATATGCTTACATCTGCAAAAACTGCTTTTTCACCGGTTGCTTTTGGATATTTAGCCGGAGAGCTTTTCAGGTCCATGGCGACGTAATCGATATACTCAAGAATATTTTCAAGTATCTTTGGTCTGGTTCCGTTCGTGTCAAGTTTAATAGAAAGAGAGGTTTGTTTCCTGATACTTTCGACCAACTCGGAAATACGGCTGTAGAGCAGCGGTTCACCGCCTGTTATGCAAACAGCTTCGATGAAACCTTCTCGTTTAGACAGTTCCTTCAATACCGTTTCGTGTGAAAGACTGAATTCGTTTTCGAGCATGTCTGGTCTGACCAGTTCCGGATTGTGGCAATATGGACAATGAAGATTGCATCCGCCTATGAAAATAATGGATGATATCTTTCCTGGATACTCAATCAGACTGGTCCCTGTGAGGGATCGAATCAATTAGTAACCTTTTGTTCCGATTTTTCAAGTGTAACGTACTTTCGCTGAGAAAATTCCTCCCTTTTTCCGCGATTCCAGTTCTGGACAGGTCTGTAATAGCCCACAATTCTTGAGTATACTTCTGTTCTGATGGCCTTAATACGTATTTTTCCATTAGCTTCAGACATTTATTTTAACCTTTCCAATGTTAAGGAACAGACTCCCCTGTTCTTCTAAGGTATTTTCATCGACTTCAATGTAGCTGCCTTCAGGCAACTGCTCATCTGTATTTACGATTTCTCCAAATTCAGCAAGTTCCTCCTTGGTATGCGGATAAGGACACAGGAAATGCTCTCCTGCAATATAGCCATGAACCGGGCAGATGGAAAATGTAGGAGTGAAGCTAAAATATGGCAGATGAAATTTAGTTACAATGGATTTTGCCAGCTTCCTGACCATTTTCCAGTCTGTAATAGCTTCACCTATAAAAATATGAACAACAGTTCCTCCTGTAAACATTGTCTGGAGAGTATCCTGATGCTCAAGCAGAGAGTAAACATCCATCTGTTCTGTTACGGGCAGGTGAACGGAGTTAGTGTAATAAGGGTCTGAACTGCCCATGAAATACGCGTCCGGGAATTCCTTCATGTCCTTTCTGGCCAGACTGTAAGAAGCACCCTCCGCAGGGGATGCTTCAAGATTGTACAGATTGCCTGTCTCCTCCTGGAATCCTGATAGCTTATCTCTCATGAATTCAAGAACCGAAAGAGCCCATGATCGTCCCTCTTCCGCAGCTATACTCTTCCCGAGGAAATTCATGCAGCTTTCGTTCATGCCGATAAGCCCGATGGTCGAGAAGTGATTGCTCCAGTATTTCCCCTGCTCATGTTTGATGCTGCGAAGATAATGACTCGTATATGGGTAAAGACCTCTATCTGTGAGTTTTTCTATCAGATCACGCTTGAGCTCAAGTGATTCTCTGGCAGCTTCCATGACGGATGAAAGACGGTCATAGAATTCTTTCTCATCTGCTGATGTATACCCAATTTTTGGAAGGTTTATCGTAACTACACCAATTGAACCTGTCAGGGGATTTGAACCGAATAATCCACCTCCTCTGCTTCGAAGTTCTCTGTTATCAAGGCGCAGCCTGCAGCACATGCTTCTGACGTCATCCGGGTCCATATCTGAATTAACAAAATTGCTGAAGTAGGGAACACCATATTTTCCGGTCATTTCCCACATAGGTTTCAGGTTTTCATCATCCCAGTCGAAATCCTTTGTCAGATTGTAAGTTGGTATCGGGAAAGTGAAGATTCTTCCCTTCGAGTCGCCTTCCATCATAAGTTCAGCGAACGCGTGGTTTATCGTGTTCATTTCCGTCTGGAAATCACTATATACCGCGTCTTTCTCTTTACCGCCAATTATTACATGCTGATTGCAGAAAATCTTCGAGGGTTTAATATCCATAGTGATGTTCGTGAATGGAGCCTGGAATCCT
>DAOWNO010000052.1 GCA_030642525.1 Candidatus Aegiribacteria sp. | reverse complement strand
TTATAGGAGATGAGCATCCCGAAGTAGTGATATGCAGGCATCTTGATCTGACACAACCTTACGCGGTATGTACTGTATGGATGTATGACTATCTGGGTGGTAGCCGGATCTGGCAGCGTGAACTTGAGTCTGGCGGAGTTTTCGTAACCAGCACAGCTGCAGCCGGGGATGTTTCTTCGATTCATTCCGGCAATGAGATAGTCGTATGCACATCCGATGGTTATATAACTAATTACCCTCTTCCTCCCGACGGGGGGGAGTACTGGGACAGTGCTGTTTATCTTCTTGATCCAGCGGACGGTGAGAATATCTGGAAGTCAGAGATCTTTAACTGTTACTTCTTCGCTTCTCCAGTTATTGGCGATATTGACGGTGATGGAATCAGCGAAATAATCGTCGGTTCGCACCTGGGAACACAAGGAAGCAGGGTATTTGTGCTTGATGGTAACTATGGAACTCTTGAGCACACCTTATATGTGAGCAGCACCATCGTCAATTCCGCCGGGATCTGCGATTTGAACGATGATGGCATTCTTGACATTGTAGCCGTTGATAACACGGGACACGTATACTGCTGGTCGGGAGAAGCTTTCGAATATGGAGATCAGTTTGATCCTCTTCCTGGTTTTCCGGTAGAGGTAACGGGCAATCCAACATCGCCATCCATAGCGGATATTGATGGGGATTTCGAGCTTGAGATAATTATCGGTACTGGAGATGGATATCTGTATGCCATCAACAGCGATGGCAGTATCTGCAGTGGTTATCCTGTCACGGAACCTGGACTTAACACCATTACTGGTCAGCCTGTTATAGCCAATCTTGATAACGACGACAGCCTTGAACTGATGTTCGCTGACGGAAATGATTCCTACGCCTACTGCTATGATCTAGGTACCAATTCCTTCCCGGCGAAGATGTCGTGGCGCCAGTTCCAGCATGACAGCTGGCGCAGCGGGTTGTATGAAGTAGACAATACGATACCTGAGCCGCCAACAGATCTCTCTGGAGAGATAGAGTACTCACTTATCGGTTGTGAAGTTAATCTTGACTGGGTTTTGTCGGTGAATGACTTCTACTCGGCCAATCCGCAGGAACCCACCGATGTTATCAGCTATCAGATATTCAGGAAATTCCCCCCGGATGATTACACACTCATAGGCAGAGTGCATGCTGGAACAGTTTCATATCTTGACAGATTTACTGCTCCGGGAAGTTCTTTGGTTGTATATGTTGTTACAGCCTCTGACGGCACCAATGAGTCTGAATACAGTAACAGCATCAGTTTTCCCACCAGTCCTTCCGGAGTTATTTCTCTTCGCTGTTCTGTTATTGAAGAGTTCAAGGACAGAATAGAACCTCAAAGGATAGATGACTTATCTCATGATGATAGAACATCGGTACATGAGAGAACATCTGAAACGGAACCGGCTACACTACGTGATGCAGTTTTCTCAGCCGGCAACCCCGGCTGCCTGACTGATGGCAGTACTGGGATATGCTACTCACCATCTCCGGGAGCGGATGCGATTGTCATCGATCTCGGTGAGGAATGTACCGTATCATCTGTGATACCCGAGAGAATATCAGACACTTCCCTTGAAAGCATACTGAGAGATGAATCCATTCGAACCGATGAGACTGCCAGTATAGTTGAATCTTCTCTGTTAATAGAAGTTGCCGGCTCTGATGAGGAGTTCTATCCATTTACAGCTGAATCATCAATCAGAACAGAGACTGTTCGCTATGTCAGGATACATGAAGCTTCCGGTCTTTCAGAGATCAGTGTTTACGGCAGCAGGGAATCTGAAAAAGCATCTTCATCCATAGAGATCATCCGCAGTGTCGAACACGAAGGCTGGATGTTCGCTATTCCCGTTGTTGAATATTCTGAAGAAGCTCTGGTGAAGATCTATGATGTTTCCGGCAGGATGATCTGGAGCGGTCATTGTGAATCCGGGAGTGTTCTTCACTGGAACGGATGTACGGATGATGGAACGCCTGTACCTAATGGAGTATACCTTCTTCAGTGCAGCATCGGTTCCGAGGTCAGCACAGGAAGCTTTGTCGTGAGGAGGAATTAGTAGAATCGTTAAGAACCCCGTCTCCCGAAAGGGGGGCGGGGTGTTCTCTTATGTGCGCCCAGCAGAGCATTACCGTATATAGATCGTACCCTTAATATTGTTATTAACCAGGATAATTCTAGTGTATCAGCCCAGGTCAACCACTTCACCGGTACAGAGATAGACAACACGCTCGCAGATATTGACTACTCTGTCTCCGACCCTTTCCAGGTTGTGAGCGACAAATGTCAGCATCATTGCGTCGTTTATTATCTCAGGTCTCTGCATCACATGAGTCAGGAGTTCTCTGTAAACCTGTTCGTACAGCAGATCGATTTCGACATCCATAGGAGGAATTTCCTCTATAGCTGCGATATCCTTGTTAAGAAAAGCATCAATTGCTTTCCGAAGCATTTCACATGCTTTATCAGACATCCTGGGTATATCAATAAGTGGTTTTACATGCTCTCCGGGAGAAATTCTCATATTGATGGCCGCAATTCCTTTTGCGTAATCAGCAATTCTTTCCAGTTCCATTGCTATCTGCATTCCAGCGAAAATGAAACGAAGATCTCCCGCTACCGGCTGCTGGGTTGCTATAATGTTAAGACAGGCTTCCTCAATTTCAAGGCATTTCCTGTTGATCACCTTATCGCCCTGGATCAGTTTTTCTCCCTCTTCGAAAAGCCTGTTCTTTAGAATCCGCACGGATTCCATAACTGAAATCTCAGCCATTCGGGAAAGACGCATAAGGGCTTCCCTGATGCTGTCCAATTCAGCTTCATATGTCTCTCTGATCAACATGGTTTTTCCTCTTCAATCTGTGCTGTTTTCATCAGCCGAACCTGCCGGAAATGTAATCCTCTGTCTGTGAGTTTACCGGATTCGTGAAAATGTCTGTAGTTGAACCGAACTCGATCATATTACCTGATCTCTCTTCGTCGGTAAGCATGAACGCCGTGAAATCAGATACTCGTGCAGCCTGCTGCATGTTGTGCGTTACAATTACTATTGTGTACTTCTGTTTCAGTTTCTCCATCAGTTCTTCAATTCTCAGTGTGGCCACGGGATCCAGAGCAGAAGCGGGTTCATCCATCAGAATAACTTCCGGTTCAATGGCAAGAGCCCTTGCTATGCATAGTCTCTGCTGCTGACCTCCCGAGAGAGCAAGACCGGACTTGCCCAGGTTATCCTTTACTTCGTCCCAGAGAGCTGCTGATTTCAGACTTGTTTCAACTATTTCAGCAAGTGTGTTCCTGTCCCTGATTCCGTGTATCCTCGGACCGTACGCAACGTTATCGTATACCGATTTCGGGAAGGGATTGGGACGCTGAAACACCATCCCGATCTTTTTCCTCAGTTCAACCACATCCTTGACGAATATATTCTCACCGTCGAGGAAAACGTTTCCCGTTGTCCTTACTCCGGGAATGAGTTCATTCATTCTGTTAAAACTCCGGAGCAGGGAACTCTTTCCGCAGCCGGATGGACCAATGATAGCGGTGATTTTGTTTACCGGAATCTTGACAGTAATATCAGTGAGAGCCCTGAAGTTCCCATAGTACAGATTGTAGTCTTTCGTTCTCATTCTCGCTTCAGTCATCATTCACTAACTCCCGGTTTTGGCGGATAACCGCCTGGATATCATATTGATCACAAGATTGATAATGATGATAAGAACCACAAGAACAGCTCCTGTGGCCATTGCCTTGTCAAATGCGCGGGTCTCCATTGCAAGGTAGTAGACATGAAGCGCCATGGTTCTGCCGCTGGACATTATGGATGTAGGTGTTCGGTAACTTCCTCCAAGTGTCACATAGAAAATGGCGGTCTCACTGACTATCCTTCCGGCACTCAGTATCAGTCCGGTTGATATCCCGTTCACCGCTGAGGGAAGTACAACCTTCCGGATAGTTTCCCATCTGGATGCTCCCATTGCAAGTGAAGCCTGACGGTATGAATCCGGAACGGCTTTTAAAGCTTCCTCGGTAGTTCTTATGATTACCGGAATCACGAGACATGAACCCGCGAGCGCTGCGGAGAGTATTGAGAAGCCGAAATGCATGGCGGTCACGAACAACGCGTAACCGAACAGACCGAATATGATTGAAGGCACTCCAGCCAGAGTTTCTACGCCGTACCTGGCTAACGCTACGAATTTTTTAATAATGCTGCTCTTCAAGTTATCAGCGTACTCGACAAGAAATACACCGGCGCCGATACCCAGAGGTGTCGCTATAATAAGAGTACAGATAACCAGATAGACGGTTGCTATGATCGTCGATGATATACCGCCCTCTCCGGAAAGGCCTCCTCTTGGAGGAGTAATGAAGAAATCAAGAGTCAAGTGCGAAAAACCTGTCATTATCACATATCCAACAACGAAGACCATAATCAGTACACTTACTGCCCCTGCAAACCATAAAAGAGAGAATGCTCCCGTCTGTTGCAGTTTTCTCAGTTGCAGCCGGTTCACTTCTTCTCCCATTTCCCGCGGCCTATCAGCATCCGTGCGGAGCTGTTCATTATCATGATAAGAGCGAATAGAACTACTCCTGTAGCAAAGAGGGCGCTCTCATGCAATCCTGTAGCATAATTTATCTCGACAGCAATATTGCCGGTCAGTGTTCTTGCCCTGCTGAGAAAGATGGAGAGCGGGTTATCTGATGACGCAAACGGTATTATCACGGAATTTCCTATCACCATTATCATGGCGATTGTCTCACCGAGCGCTCGGCCAAGACCAAGAATAATCGCGGACATTACTCCGGATTTCGCACCGGGGAGTATAACCTTTGTCAACGTTTCCCACTTCGTCGCTCCCAACGCGAGCGAACCTTCCCTGAACCGCTTTGGAACGCTCCTTATGGCGTATTCAGACACACTCGATATGGTCGGCAGTATCATTACTGCAAGCACGATAGAAGCTGACAGAAGGCCAAAACCGGTATTGCCCGGCACATCGATATTTCTCACCAGCGGAACGATGACCACCATTCCGAAAAGCCCGTAAACGACAGATGGAATCCCTGCAAGCAGTTCAATTGAAGGTCTGACAATCGATCTCACCGCTGGAGGAGCTATCTCGGAAAGGAATATCGCGCAGCCAAGAGCCAGCGGAACACCAATGACGACCGCACCAAGGGTGACGAGACCGGAACCCGCGATCATTGCGAGAATACCATACTGGCCCTGGCCGGGACGCCATACCGTCCCGGTCAGGAGCTTGATGATACCGATATCCCTGAAAGCCGGGATAGCTTCCCTGAAAGTGAAGATACCTATCATCACCACGATCAGGATTGACATCAGAGCCGAGAAAAGTAAAATGTACTTTACTACCGACTCAAGCCTTTGTTTACCGGTCACTTCTGCCGTTCTCCCTGGTTCAGTTGACCGGGAGATAACCTTCGGAGACAACGATAGCCTGGCCGTCTTCACCGAGTATGAAATCCAGCCAGTCGGCTGCAGCTTCGGAAGGCTGTCCGAGAGTGATCATGTTAAGAGGTCTCACAACAGGATATGAACCATTTGTAGCATTCGCAACGGTGGGGCCCACGCCATCGATAGACACGGGTGCTACAGAGTCGTCCATATAACCGAATGACAGGTAGGCGATGCTTGAAGGTGTGATGCTGACAGTAGTTCTGACAGCTCCGTTTGATGGCTGAAGGATTGCTCCAAGACAAATCAGTTCATCATCCATGACCATGTCTTCAAATGCAGCTCTGGTTCCCGATCCTTCTTCCCTGGATACGACGATGAGAGGTGTATTCTCACCACCGACTTCGTTCCAGTTCGTTATCTCACCGGAAAAGATACTTCTGATCTGTTCAACTGAAAGATTATGTACGCCGGACCCCGGGTGCACCACAATAGCAATGCCGTCACGGGCAATTGTATGCACAGCCAGACCGGGATTTTCTTCAAATTCTGAAGTCTTCACTTCTCTGGAAGCCATCCCGATATCTGCAGTTCCGTCCGCAGCGGATTTGACTCCTACACTGCTTCCACCGCCCTGGACTATTATTGTGACATCGTCAGTAAAACTTTCATAACCCTCGGCAAGCAGTTCTGCCAGCGGCTGTACTGTTGTTGAACCCGCAACTATTACGTCGGTCGCTCCTGCAGTGCTTGAAAAGCCAATAATGGCAAGCATGAATAATAGTGATGATCCTTTTAGTATAGAATGCATTTCTGTTCCTTTCATATTTCAAGGTTGGTTCTGAACGCTATCTGACCGGCAGGTAACCCTCGGAGACAACGATAGCCTGGCCATCTTCACTCATTATGAATTCAAGGAATACAGCGGCTATTCCGTCGGGTTCTCCATTTGTGATCATGTTGAGTGGCCTTACTATCTCATAGGAACCTGTTGCCGCGAATTCCGCTGTAGGAAGAAAACCATTGACAGCCAGCGATTTGGTCTGATCATCGAGATATCCGAATGAAAGAAAGCCGATTGCTCCTGGAATAACGGAAATGGAAGTCCTTACGGCACCATTCGAGGGCTGAAGAATTGCGTTTTCCGCAATGAGAGCATCATCCATGATCAATTCCTCGAAAGCAGCCCTTGTACCTGACCCTTCCTCACGAGCAACCACTGTAATGACAAGGTTTTCTCCTCCTACTTCATTCCAGTTCGTTATCTCTCCGGCAAAGATGCCTTGGATCTGCTCCTTTGAAAGGTTGTCAACAGTCACGCCGAGTTCAGTAACAATCGCAATACCGTCACGTGCAACAGTATGAATTCTGAGTTCAGGATTCTCCTGAAGCTCGGACAGCTTTATCTCCCTGGAAGCCATGCCTATATCAGCATTTCCGTCTACAGCTGATCTGACACCCACGCTGCTTCCACCACCCTGAACAATGATAATCACATCTGGCTCAAGAGCTTCGAAAGCCTCGGCAAGAACTTCTGCCAGCGGCTGAACAGTTGTTGATCCGACAACATTCAGCTCTCCGGACAGAGAAGTATCTTCAACAGGTGCTGCGTCATTGCCTGAATCCGCACCGCAGGCTCCAAGTACTGTCAGAAGACCAAGCACTGCAAAAGGTATAAACCTTGTTATTACATTTTTATGCATTTTTAATACCTGTCCAATCGGTTGCTTGATAAGTGGTTACTTCTATTACGGCTGCCCGGTCTCACTTGAGGAGGTTTGTCAGACCGGGCAACCTTACCCGAAAGGGAACGGGTTAGAATTTCATTCTCCAGTTGATGTACATGTCGGTGTAGCTCTCAATATCTTCATCTTCGAAAGAATAATTGCGTCCACCTATCTGGAATGTGTTCTTACTGCCTGTATGAAAATTAAGACAGAAATCAATAGCATCCTCATCATTCTTCGGATCAGTATCTCCAAGGTAAGCGGGACTGGTGGTCTCGTATCTGACAGACGGCTGAATCGCGGTAAGAACGTTGGCATCCATGCCGAATTCAGGAGCAACCATAAACGACATCGCTGTACCTTCAGTGGTGGAGGATTCGCCGGCATCTCCGGTATACCCCAGGCTCATGTACTCACCGGCGAAGTCAATTTCAGTACTCTCACCCATGCTGATCGATCCATTAGTGAAGAAATCCATACCTGTCGAATTCCAGGTGTCCGTAGTATCGGTATCGATGCCGCCTGCACTGAGGCCGACAGCTGCACCAAGAGTTATCCAGTCTATCGGATCAACCTGAAATCTCGCGGTAAACTGTTTATGAGAATCGTTCTCCGGTCTGTTTTCACCGGCTCCATTCGTAACGGCGAGATCGATTTCCACAGGATTGAAATCCAATCCGAAATTAACCCCGATATCGCGTTTTCCGTATGAACTGAATCCGCTCATGCCTGTCATGATCGCCCTGTCGGCAAAAAACATGCTTGAACCGGATCTGAAGTAGTTATAACCAAATGGCCTCTTGAACTGCCCGGCGGTGATGGCAAATCCATCAGTTACCTGAGCATTGAGAGTCAGTACTTCAAGGAATAGAACGATGTTCCTGTCATGGCTTCCCCCATCGTACTTTGTCGGCTTGAACTTGAACTCAATCTTCGCGTCCAGCCAGTCATTAAGAGTAGGAATCCATGTTACATCCGCAATAGCGCTGAAACCCATATCAGGATCAGCATCCTCTTCGCCGTAGATATCGAATCTACCCATTCCATAGCCTTTGAATTTCAGCAGTTCCGCTCCCCCGGTGGAAAACTCACCGGTCGCGAATACAGCACTTGAAACAACAAGAAGTACAAGCAGGTATATTAACCTGAACATAAACGACCCCCCTTTTTGGGTTTTAGGAACATGACTTCAAAAACCATGGCAGGAAAATCATTAACGAGTGTTAATCAGTAATGTATGAAATGTTAAGATATTGTTAAGATTTTACCGGCAGTATTCTGTCGTCAGGATTCAGCACCACGGTCGTAATGAACAGGAAAAGCGACAGTGAACATGCTGCCTTCCCCGGGTGTACTGCTGACCCTTACCCAACCTCCGTGGAGTGTCATTATATGCTTTACTATGGCAAGTCCGAGACCGGTTCCACCCCTGCTCCTGGATCTGGCTCTATCAACTACGTAGAACCGCTCGAACAGTCTGGGAAGGTGCTCCGGTGAGATGCCTGAACCTGTGTCTGCTATAACTATCGTGATATATTTTCCCCGGAAGTCTGTTCTAACAGTGACAGATCCCGATAAGGTATATCTTATCGCGTTCTCCAGCAGATTCACCAGGACCTGCTCCACACTGTAACGGTCGGCATTGACCGGAGGCAGTTTCTTACCGATCTCGACATTGAGGAGAAGTCCTTTCTCATTCGCCTGCTTTTTGAAAATACCCATAACATCATTTATGACATCCTCTATCATGACCGGTTTGAAATCCAGTGTCCGCGATGGGTGCTCAAGCTCGGACAGGGTTCGGATGTCATCGGTTAACCTGATCAGGCGATCGGTGTTCCTGAGAATCGTTTCGATATGCCCCCTGGTTTCTTGATCCGCTTCCTCAAGAAGAGTTTCCGAGAACCCCTTTATAGAAGTGAGTGGAGTACGAAGCTCATGCGATAAGTTGGCTGCAAAATCCCGTTTTATCCGCATGAGATTTTCCAGCTCTGTAACGTCTCTGATGGTGAATACTTTTCTGTCGGTTCCGGAAACCGGAGCAACACTCACAGTGAAAACCTTTCCTCCGGACTGTACTTTACCTTCAGATACATCTTCATGAAGCGCAATACTGATGAAATCCCTGAACTCCGGAACGGTGATGT
>DAOWNO010000008.1 GCA_030642525.1 Candidatus Aegiribacteria sp. | reverse complement strand
GGCTGTTCCGTAGAAAGACTGCCAGCTGCCAATGCCCGTTTGACCCGACGTCAGAGCAACGGCGGCAATCAGTAAAAGAATCGTAAAAGAAGTTTTCATGCCTTTGTTCCTATTCTGTCTAAAGAAATTGCTTGGCAATACTTATTCAATCAGTACATATTCAATATAACCTTGGGGAAGAGTTTCCCAAAAACAGTTATCAGAAACTGTCCTGACGAAATGTTCCTGAGGTATCATCTTTGCGCTGAAAGAAAAGGACAGTTCGAAAGGAGAATGCAGTGAGGGCTTTTCTGATAGTTTTACTTGCTTGTGGAACGGCATTTGCCGGAGTACGGTTTGGTGGAAGAATTGGTCACTACAACGGTGATGACCCCAGAACAGGTCAGAATGCTTCAAGCATTGTGTATGGAGGGCAGATCAGCTTTCCTCTTCTGAGCCTTGTTGTATTTGAGATAAGCGGCACATATGCAGGCAGTGAAAGCGACATAACGCTTTATAATTATCTTGTGACATACATTGAAGATGAGTACGGCCAGAATTTCGAAGGCGACAGCTTGGGGTTGATAAACTACCTTGAGAACGAAATGGGATGGTCTCCGGACAATATTTCAACAGAGATGATGGGCAATTACACAGCAAAGTTCCATGACATAGACCTTGCCGCAACAATGAAAATAATGATCCCGATCGGAGCGTTCCCGCTGAAGCCCTATATCGGCGGCGGCGGTGGTGCGCATATAATATTCAGCGACGCGGATATTCTGATGCAGGTTGTAAACGAGGAAACAGGAGGAGCAATGGCCATGGATCCCTACGACCATGTGCATCCTGGAATCCATGGAGTAGCAGGCGTGTCGTTTGAACCTCCAATGATACCCCTGAGCATATTCGGTGAGTTCAAGCACGCCAAACCGCTTTCCTCCGATAATGAAGTCGGCGGAATCAACATGTTCTATGCGGGGATAAATCTGGGATTCTAACCTGTCTGATTGACAGCGTTGCGGATCTCCGGGTGAATCGGTTTACCGGAAGCCACTATCCCGGTAGAAAAGATATCCCACTGCGCGCCGGTAAAAGATGATATTTCTCCGCCGGCTTCCCTGACAATTAAAGCGCCTGCCGCCATGTCCCAGGGTTTCAGATGTTCTTCCCAGAAGCCGTCAAGCCGTCCTGCGGCAACGTAAGCCAGATCCAGGGCGGCAGATCCGCCCCTTCGTATTCCCTGTACTCTACCGAGGAAGTATTTCAGTATTTCAAGGTTTACACCAAGATTGGAAGGCTTCCTGTGATACGGGAAACCGGTAGCGAGAATACAGCCGGAAAGTCTGTCAGTATCCGTTGTGGATATAACGGAATCATTCAGCTTCGCTCCTTTTCCGCAGGCGGCGGAGAAAATTTCGTTTCTCGAAGGATCATAGATGCAGCCGGCCTCAATCGATGAACCATTCCAGAAAGCAATGCTCACCGCATACACAGGATATCCGTGAGCGTAATTGTTTGTTCCGTCCAGAGGATCTACCACCCAGAAAGGAGGGTCGGGATAACCGCCGTTCCAGCTTTCTTCTCCAAGGAATCCTGCCGATGGTTCTATCTCCGCCAGCCGTTTTTTCAGAAACTCTTCAGACATCAGATCAGCCGTAGTTACAAGCTCATGATTTTCCTTCTTTGAGATCCGGATTCCAGACAAGGCAGTTTCAAGCAGAATGGCTCCCGCTTCCCTTGCGGCTCTTTCAATTTCATCAATCATTTCTCGGTTTACCCTCCGGTAGTTTCAGCAATAATTATTTACTATGCTACCTCAACATATATTCTAAATCAATAGTCCGAACAGGGGATAGAAAATGAAAAGCAGGAATCATGTTTCGCACAGTCTTTCAGTCTGGCTTTCCTGGATTCTGGGAGGAACAGCTTCCATCGCGGGAGGACTGATCATATTTGTCGCGTTTGCCGCATGGGAACCTGTGAAAGGAAGTCTTGTGTCGATTTCCGAGGGAATTTACAGCGCGAAATCCGCAGTTGAGTTTATCGGCAAAGATTTCGGAACATCTTCATTTCTGATTACGGACGTCAGTAATTCCATAAGAAGTACGAGCGAAGTTATTCACGAGACATGGGTAATCATCAACAGCATTAATGAAACCGCGGAAGAAGTTCGTTATCTTAGCCTTTCGGTAGCACATAGCATAGAAAACCTTCCTCCTGCTATTTTATCCGTGATCGGCGAGGATAACTTTTTGGAAGTGCTGTCCAGTCTGGAAAACACATATTCTTCTTCAGGTCAGACGATTGTCGGAATGGAGCAACTGTCGGCCACTCTGCAGCCCATGGAGCCTCTCCTTGAAGAAGTAGCGAATAGAGTCGATTCTCTTGCAGGAGACCTGTTCAACACTGAAGAAGCTTTCAACGAAGCTGTTGATCATCTTGAGAAAGCTGCTGAAGCAATTGAGTCAGCGACCCATTCCTCGATTCTGCCGCTGATTGCTGCCGGAACAGGATTGATACCGCTTCTTGTGGGACTGTACCTGATTATCCAGGGAGTAGCTCTCAGGAAGCTCTATCTGGAAAGACCCTTAAGAGAAGACACCGACTGAAAATCACTGATATTCTCCGGATCCCAGTCTGCCTCAATCGCGAGAGATTCAACTTCCTTTTCCTCTCTGGGGATTCCGCCCATTCGTGCTATTGTGTTTGTCTCTCTATGCCTTATCACGAGATTCATCCAGTTGTACTGATCCGGATGATCTTTTCCCAGCATCTCAAACATTCTGAACAGGTCTGCTGTTCCCCTTGAGTCAAAATACTCAGGATTAAAGCGTTGAAAAACTATTTTATACCGAACACCGGGCAAAGCGTGATTACAGGCAATAAGCAGCCTGCATCCAGTTGATTTCGCAAGCCTCAGAGGTGTTGATGAAGCAAGTACAGGAACCCCGAAACTGTTTGTCCAGTGACCTTTCGGTCCTCCCCATGCGGTGGGTGATATTTGAACGATTTCTCCTTTTTCCAGAGCATCATAGATCCACCTCGGGTTATCATCCGGAAAGCCCACATGATGCCACTTCATGCTGACAGAAAGCCTGGCTTTTCTTACAGATTCCGGTGCGTCAGCATATCTTGAAGAGATGGTATGCACCGGATATCCGAGAATGGCCAGCAGAATATGCAGCATGCGTTCATCCCCGAAATGTGGAACAAGAAGCAGAACCCCGTTTCCTTCAGCAAGAGCTTCATCCAGAAGGAATCTGTTTTCCAGTTCTACCCTTTCAGGGGCATTGTCTTCATTGAAGCTCCCTGCGAAGAAAAGGCCGAGAAAAGCTCTCTGGTGTACTCTCCAGTATTGCTTCAGTATTACTTTCAAATCGCTGCCGCTCATTCCGGGAAATACTCTGGCAAGGTGTCCGAGGTAAACTCTGTTTTGTTCTCTGTTGCCTGAATATCTCAGTGAAGAGAGAATTCCGGTAAGGAATTCCGCACCCCCGAATCCGGTCAGTTTCGTAAGACATGAGATGAAAGAGTAATAAGTTCCTCTGCCTGACATATTCGACCAGCTTTCCGAAAATATCATAAAAAGGTTCATTTCCCGGTCCCCGCAAGACAGATTCGGAGCGGGGAGTGGCAATAACGTCTATCCTTACTATACTATTTCAATGCAAATGAAGACATTTTCAATTATCATGCTGTTTGCTGTCTCAATTCTTTACGGAGGGAGCATGTCTCTCATTGAGACAGAAGACCTGCATATCTCAGTGGGTCAGTACAGAAGCGTCAGATTCGCTCTTCAGGAGTATCAGGCTGACAGCTCGCGGCTTTCCGGATCGATAAAAGTGTTTCCTGATACTTCTTCGGTAAAGCTGCTGCTTTTTCACACAGATGACTACATGCGGTGGAGGAATAACAGCGTTGGCGTTGACACTCTGGATTATCTTTGTACCTCATCCGGAGAATTTGAGATGATGATCAACGGCTTTGGCAGCCTTGTTCTGGTCATCAGCAACAGGGGGAATTATCAACCGGTAACAGTGTCGTTTGATATAAAAGTTCTTTTCTCGGGAAGTAGTGAATCAGGCGATCCCCTGCCGGCGGCACTCAGAATAGCGCTTTTTTTAATGATGGTGGGAGTAATTGCAATCGCTGTTGGAGGGGTTATAACAAAGTATGTTATTGCCCATCGAAAGAGGGCTTGACGAAAAATACAATCTATATATACTCCTATTCCGATAGGAATAGGGGGAAATATGCTTATATCGACCAGAAGCAGGTACGCATTAAGGGTTCTTGCGCGAATGGCAGAGATGATGAAGACAGAGAGAAACAGACCTGTATCTCTTTCTTTATTGTCGGAGCAGGAACAGATATCTGTTCGCTATCTTGAGCAGATATTCGGTAAACTGAGAATAACCGGAATAGTCAAAGGTAAAAGAGGGCCGGGAGGCGGATACGTTTTTGGAATTCCTCCGGCGGAAATAAGTCTTTTCGATGTAATAAGCGTTCTCGAAACGGATTTTCTTCCGACATCATGTTTGTCTGACGGAGCGAACTGTTCTCCGTCCGGGAATTATGAAATGAAGCATTGTCCTCTTGAGAAAACATGTGTAACCAGACCTCTCTGGATAAGCCTTAGAGATATGTTCGACTCTTTCATGAAGAATCATTCCCTTGAGGATCTGATCGCAGGGGATGTTCAATGGGGTGAATTGTAATCATGTGGAAGTATTCAGATATACTGATGGATTATTTCATGAATCCGCGTAATGTCGGAAAGATTGAGAATCCGGACGGTCATTCTGAAGTAGGTTCTCCTCAATGCGGTGACGCGATGACTCTTGATATTCAGGTTGATAACGATGACAAAATTACCGATATCAAATTCCAGACATTCGGGTGTGCCGGAGCAATAGCCACGGCCTCAGCCCTCACAGAAATTGCTAAAGGCAAGACTCTTGAAGAGGCTGGAGAAATAAAAAACAGCCAGATTGTTGAATTCCTGGGAGGTATGCCCCCCGAGAAGTTCCACTGCTCGGTAATGGGTCATGAAGCGCTCACAGAGGCAATAAGCGACTTTGCAGACAGAAGAGATGAAACCCGAAATCATCTTGAAGCGGTAATCAGCGATATGCCTGTCGAGCTTGAACATGCGTTGGGAAATAACACAATCACCATTGAACATGTTCACCCTGGAAGAATCCGTATCAGTCATTTGAACGAAGAAACCCAGAAGATTGCTGAAATACTTGAGAAGGAGCTTTACAGACGGCTGGGGAGAACGGTGGAAGTGAGAATTGCCGGATGAAAATCTATCTGGATAACAACGCGACTACCCGGATGGCTCCTGAAGTTCTGGATGCAATGACCCCCTTCTTCCACGATCAGTATGGCAACCCTTCAAGTTTTCATACATTCGGCAGCGCTCTCATCGAACATATTGAAACTGCCAGGCAGCAAGTTGCTGATCTGATCAGCGCTGAAACCTCAGAGATAATCTTTACATCGGGAGGAACGGAAAGCGACAATACAGCCCTCTTATGCGGTATTGGGGCAGATTCAGAGAGACCGGGGCTGGTAACATCGGTTGTGGAGCATCCCGCTGTTCTCGAAACAGCCGGATATATCGAGCAAACCGGACATCCTCTCGGTCTTGTCAAGGTGAAAAGCAGCGGTTCTCTCAATATGGATTCTCTTGAAGAACTGGTGAACCCGAACACCGGTCTTGTGTCCATAATGAAAGCTAACAATGAAACCGGCGTGATTATGCCGATAAGAGAAGCTGCGGAGATCGCCCACAGATATGGAGCGCTTTTCCATACGGATGCTGTTCAGGCGGTTGGCAAAATACCGGTTGATGTGAAAGTCGAGGGAATAGATCTTCTCAGTCTTTCTGCTCACAAATTCCACGGACCAAAGGGTGTCGGAGCGCTTTATGTCCGCAAAGGCCTGAAACTGATACCGTTCATGCATGGCGGACATCAGGAAAAAGGGATGAGATCAGGAACCTACAATATCGCGGGGATAGTAGGGCTGGGGAAAGCCGCGGAGATGGCAGGGTACTTCATTGCGGAGGAAGCATCGAAAACATCTTCTCTTCTGGAAAAACTTGAATCAGGTATCCTGAAGAAATGCCCCGGAGCGGTTATAGTGGGAGCATCCGCAGGAAGACTCCCCAATACGGCAACAGTACTTTTCACCGGTGTAGAAAGTGAAGCGGTTCTTACACTGATCGATCTCGCGGGGATCTGTGTATCCTCAGGATCCGCCTGCAGCACAGGAAGCAAGGATCCAAGCTATGTCCTCACTTCCATGGGGATCAGCGCGACTGACGCGAATACCGCGATACGCTTCAGCCTCAGCATGTACACATCGGATCAGGAGATTGATTACGTTCTTGAAGTGCTGCCGCCGATAATAGATAAGCTGAGAAAAATTTCACCATATACGCGTTAGCCAAAAAGCGAGAGGTTCTGCGGCGTGTCACCTGGTTCTGTCCCTTCTAGAATTCGGGCATTGTCAAGGCAGCTCCTGCGGAGATACTGTATTCAGTATTTCCATTTAGTCCGGCTCTCATCGAAACGAATAGAGCCGTCTTATCAACAGCATAGGTGGTTATTGTTGCCGCAAGGCCCAGATCGCCTTTTGTAGTGCCATCCAGACCGCATATGATTTGAAGATCACCTGTGAGGTAACTCGCTCCTCCGGCAGAGAATCTCATATAATCAACAATGCGCCCCTCAAAAGGATTGCTGCCTCCGCTGAGAACATAGGAAGCTGCCATATGCAGCCTGAGAAGACGGAAAGTAGTGCTTGTTGCTATTCCGAAGGCAAGTTCCGAACCGGTATCCCGCCCCTCGCTTCCTGTTGGCAGCGTAACGAGTCCCTTGAAGACCAGAGCAGATCCTCCGCGCGCAGTTTCGTACAACCATGAGCACCCGGTTGAAATATCGCCAAGAAGGTGTTCATCGTCAGAGGAATCATTTAAATAGATCGGTATTTCGCCGCCGAATTCAAGATTATCAATACAGCCCCATGTAATACTCAAGGGGAGAAGGATATAATTACCAGCATCATTTTTCATGTTTATATACTCAAGCTTTCCCTGAATCCGCAGAAAACCTCTTTCTAATACTCTTGATCCGGGAAGGAAGGGATAACCGGTAAGGCCTCCCTCCGCTGAAATTCCCTGCAGGGAAACATCGGCCTCTATTGCAAAGGGAATAAGCAGAATGACAAACAGTAATATAAGTTTCACATTTCTCCTTCTTGTTCAGGTTGACTTGGCAGGGTGTGCAGAGAATCTTCCGGTTGTCCAGAAAATATTACATTCTTACTTTGTAAGAAAGGCAAAATATATGACATGGAGTGAGGCGGGATTAATCCTGCTCTCGATTGCAGTTTTTGCCGGACTGTTTGTGATGGTTTCTCAGGAGCAGAACATTCAACTGTCAGGTACAGCACAGGATGAGACAGAAATTGATCCACTGGGGCTGATTGAAGAAGATTTTGCTGCTGTATGTTATGGTTCCAGTTTCAGGTCATCATACTCAGCGTCAGGAGATACTCTTGTAAGATCAATGGATCTGCTCAGTACAGTATCCATACATCATGCGAATCTTATTATAACAAGATCGCTTGCACGACACGGTTTCAATCATATTGTAACTCTTGCTGCGCCGGACAGGAAGCTGTCATTTCTATGCCATACCTCTCATGACAGGCCCGTTCGATTTGAATTGAACAGCACTACAAGATAAAGGTGACCGGAAAATACACCTTGTTGACAGATTCCATTTTACTCTGTATTCATCAGTTCCTGTAAAAATAATTATATTCAGGCAGATTTGCTGAAGTAAATACGGTCACAAACAGCTGGATATCATATTCCAGCTGTATTTTCACGGACGGAATGTCAGGACAGACAGATTTCTGATGAAGGTTTCCACGGAGGTTGTTACATATGAATAAAATCGCCAGATGGCGTAACTTGACTTCAATATCTCTTTTCATAGCATCTCTTATTATGGTGTGGCCCACTGTTCGGTGGTACTCTCTGCCAGCTGAGGAAAGAGATCGAGCCGAGGCAAGTGTCCAGCCGGAAACAGATAACCCGCATTTAAGAGCTGTTCTTGACAGTCTTCAGAGTGAAGGCGGCGAAGAACTCATCGGGGAGTACAGAGAACTGTACCAGGATCGGGAAGGTACGATAAAGCTTGGACTTGACCTGCAGGGAGGCATGTACCTCTCTTATATGGTAAAGCCTACGCCGGGGCTGGATGAGGAAGACGCAATTGATCAGGCTCTTGAAGTTATACGGAACAGGATCAATGAGTTCGGTGTATCAGAACCTTCCATAACCAGACAGGGAGAGGACAGAATTGTCATTCAGCTCCCTGGAATTCGAGATCCCGCCCGCGCGCGCGCGATTGTCGAAAGACAGGCATTGCTTGAATTCAAGCTGGTTGCCTATCCGACGGAAGAACACCCGACAACGGAAAGTGTTCCTGTTCTCAGAGCAATTGACAATCTTATCACATCCGGCAGCGAGGATTTTGTTCCTGCTCCACTGGACAGCCTGATGGAAAGTCCTTCGGATTCCCTTGAAACAGAGATTGCGCAGGCTTCCGATGTTGTTCCGGACTCGATAGGCCAGTCGGTTGCTCCGGAAGGTTTTTCTATTCCGCGACCGGAAGAAATTTCTTCGAATCAGGAATCACTGGATACAACCCTGCCTGAACTTGACAAACCGGGCAGCCTGGCAAGCATGATTGAAATTGCGACGGAGGACATAGCCCGATCAACCATGAGCATCTCTCCGGGTGACTGGCTGGTTTATGACGGGGACACAATGGACAGGCTGAACGGTATCATCAACAGGCCGGACGTTGATTCAATACTGAAGGAAGCCAACCTCGTTTTCAAATTCGGCAGACTTGAAGAAACAATTGATGGTTCTTTCCGAGCCCTCTATCTTCTGCCCAGAGATATGACAAGAGGCTGGGAACGTAATGCTGATCAGGTAAATGAAGAGTATTTTCTTACAGGAGCAAGCCTGACAGATGTTAGAATTCGAATGGGAAGCGCCCAGTCTCTCAACAACAATCCATACCTCATAGTGGAATTCGATTCACAGGGAAGAGATAACTGGGAGCAGATTACCGGCAATAACGTCGGCAAAAGAGTAGCAATAGTTCTTGACGGCACAGTATACTCCGCTGCAACAATCCGCGAACGGATATCGGGTACCGGAACAAGATTGTCCGGGGGATTTACAACCGAGGAAGCCAGGGATCTCAGGCTTGTTCTGAAAGCGGGATCGCTTCCGGCGGAACTGGAGATTGCCGAAGAACAGACTATCGGCCCCAGCCTTGGTCAGCAGTCGATCAACAGGGGCATGATTGCTGGAATAGTCGCTATTCTCCTCATTGCAGTGTTTATCATTTTATACTATGGAACAGCCGGAATTATCGCGATAATGGCTCTTATATTTGATTTGCTCATTATCATGGGGGTTCTCTGTTTTCCCGGCCCCCTTGCTCAACTTGGGCTCAAAGGATTGAACGCTACACTGACTCTTCCAGGAATTGCGGGTATTATCCTTACAATCGGTATGGCGGTTGATGCCAGCGTGCTCATATACGAGAGAATCAGAGAAGAGAAAAAATCAGGCAAAGGCATTCGCGCAGCCGTAAAGGCAGGATATTCAAGAGCATTCGTAACAATTCTTGATGCGAACGTCACCACGCTGATTACCGCACTTGTCCTGTACAAATTCGGCACAGGTCCCATCAAAGGGTTTGCCGTTACACTCTCGATAGGTATTCTGGCCAGTATGTTCTGTTCTCTTGTCTTCTCACGGGCTTTCATAGAGTTTCTTCTCAAAAACAAGAAAAAGACGGATATCAACTTCGGCAGATGGTCAATTATCGGGAAAAAGCATTTCTCATTCGTTGAAATGCGAAAGAAAACCTATATCCTCTCCGCAGTTGTTCTGCTTATAGGAGCTGGCGCATACATCATTAACGGAGGACTTAACCTTGACATCGATTTCACAGGTGGTCTTGAGACAAATGTAGTCAGCAATACAGAGATCGGCACTGATGATCTGAAAAACCTGCTGACTGATTCAGGGCTTCAGGGCGTACAGGTACAGAAGCTCATGGATTATAAAGGTGACGGCGGAGCAGCTTATGTAATTCGCACATCGGAGACCGACAAGGATATCGTCTATACTGCCCTGGAGGTAAACGGGTGTGTTCCGATGGAATTCGAAGCTGACACTGAAGGGCTTTCCTTTATCAAACAGATCGGGCCCAGGGTAGGAGAGGAACTGAAATCCAAGGCGCTTAATGCCATTTTCATGTCGATGATATTTATCGTCCTGTATGTCTGGTATCGTTTCCAGTTCAAGTGGGGTGTTGCTGCGGTAGCGGCGCTTGCTCACGATACCCTCATAACGATAGGACTTCTGGCTTTGATACAGCTTGATATCTCTCTTACGATTATTGCGGCGATTCTGACTATTGTCGGTTATTCCATCAATGATACTATCGTTGTCTTTGACAGAATCAGGGAGGACAGGCGCCTGAGAAAAGGCAAGAACCTTGCCGAGACCGTGAACATCAGTATCAACGAGGTTCTGAGCAGAACTGTTATCACATCGGTGACTACATTCATGGCAGTCCTCATGCTTTTCCTGATCTCAGGCGGAGTGTTGTCAAAATTCTCACTGACGCTGATGATCGGGATAATTGTGGGAACTTACTCGTCGATATTCATAGCCAGCCCGATACTGGTAGACTGGCACGCAAAACTGAAGAAGTAACAGATAATAGCGAACAGGAAGGGCGGGAATTATTCCCGCCCTTTTCCGATGTGTACTGTAGCTTCTGCCCCGCCAAGAGTTCTGCTTGAGCCAAACGACAGTGTCCCGCCGTGCAGATCAATAATTCTCTTTGCGATTGCAAGCCCGAGGCCGGTTCCCTTGCTGGCATGACCTTTTACGAAAGGTTCTCCCAGCCGATCGATGATATCAGGACTGTAACCCGGACCATCATCGGCAACAGAGACCACGGCTGAGTTTTCTTTATCGTCAGCAGCGATAGAGACGATCACTTTCGAGCCGGCATGTTCAACGGCATTCCGGATCAGGTTGCCAAGGGTTCGAGCAAGCAGAGATTGATCACCGATACAGTTTCCACTGCCTTCCAGCTGAATATCTATTTCATCCCGTGTCCAGGATTCAGCCTGAATAAGCTCGCTGCAGATCTCTTCAAGATCAACTTCCTCTTTCAGGACTTTAACTTTCCTCTTCAGTTTATTGAAAGCAAGAAGTTCTGTGACAAGCGTATCCAGAGCGATCAGATCCTTATCCATCCTGTCGATCATAGAAAGATTGCTGTCAATGGAATCTTCTCTGATAAGTTCAAGAGCAAGCCTCATGCGGGCCATTGGCGTACGCAGCTCATGAGCCACAATTCCAAGCAGTTCCTGATGGGATTCAAGGAGAATACTTATCTGTCCCGCCATATTGTTGAATGTTTCTCCGACATCATCTATCAGATCGCCTCTTTCTTTAGAACGAAGTCTGATGCCGAGATTGCCCGAACCAAATTCAGAAGCAGCCCACCTGAGTCTGGATAAACGCTTTCTGATAGGCCAGAGAGCGAAGTAGAGAACAAGACCTTCCATGAAAAGCAGTATGAGAAGGAAGAGCCAGAAACCTTGACGCAGGAAAGCAAAAGCTCCTCTGCGTTGAGAAACGGAAATGTCAATTCTCCAGGGATAGTTCGGAGGGATGCCGGGTAAAAGGATGAAACCTTCCGGAGGACTGATTCTCTGAAGGTGTCCTGCGTTGGCTACTACTCTGATCTGGAGATTGAGAGATTCAGCCTTCAGCATTATATCGTCACGGTCATGGAACTGTGAGGAAACGACAAAATTTCTGAACTCCTCTACGCTGTTCCTGTAAGACCTGAGTTGAGCAGGAATGATTTTCGTCAGAGCGAAAACAGAGAGAAGAAGAGTCATGAACACACAGATAGCTAGAGGAAGGTAGACTTTCCAGAATAGTTTTTTCATAACGATTCATCCGGCACAGTCAGAACATAGCCGACTCCGCGTACCGTCTTTATCAGATCATCTTCTTCGGAGGAACTTCTCAGTTTCTTTCTGAGACGGGAAATAATTACATCGACTGATCTGTCGAAAGAGTGAAAATCAATGCCTCTGAGTTCTTCAACCAGCAGGCTCCTCTCCTGAACTCTGCCCGCTCTCACAGCAAGAAGAACGAGCAGGTCGAATTCTGTTGTGGTCAGATCGATACTCCTGTTCTCGAAGATAACCTTTCTTGACGGAACATCTATATGGAGATTCCCTTTTCGAATGATTTCAGCTTTCCCGTCAGCGGAACCTCTTCTGAGCAGAGCTCTTATTCTTGCAAGAAGCACTCTCGGTGTTACCGGTTTTCCTACGTAGTCATCGGCTCCCATCTCAAGCCCGACTACGACATCAGCATCATCCTTCATCGCTGTCAGCATAAGAATAGGTCCTCTCCAGGAGGCTCTCAAATCTTTGCAAATATCCAGGCCGCTGGCATCGGGAAGCATAAGATCAAGAATAACAAGGTCAGGTTTCTTTTCAAGAACGGATTCTACCGCGTTGGAACCCTGGTGCAGGGTATTGACTATGAATCCATGCCTTTCAAGGTATTCCTGGAGAAGGGAAGCGAGAGATTCATCGTCCTCGATAATGAGAAGTTTTTGATTGGCAATCAAATTATTTCCTCTCGGTTCGTTGACAGATGTATATTATAGTGAAGTGAATGCTCATGCCAATATAGAAGCGAACAGAAAGACAGGAGAAAATGCTTGCATCAATGATTGTTATCATGGCTGTCCTCGTGAGTTCCGATACAACGGAACCGGCATATGTTCTTGATTATCCCGGAATAGCTTTTGGGTGGCTTTCCGAGGAGCTTAATCCTCCGGTTTTAGGAACTCTGACAGATGAAGCGGGAGTAATAGCAAGCGGGCCAAATGCTTCCGGAGTGGAATATCATCTATACTACTGGCAGGAAGACCTTGCTCCCCATACGCGTAAAGATGAGTGGCTTGAAGAAAGGTTCAGATCGATTATCTCTCCCGATCTGCTTCCCCAGATCCTTCAGGGAACAACGGAATGGACGGAAGGAAGCATGGCGTCTCCATTCAGGGAAAGCGGGTCTCTGGGTCTTGTTCTGTTGATGAATTTCAACACTATTATTAGTGATGGCACTATAACAGGGACGGGGAAAGCCTGTGCGATCTTCTGTAACGGTTATTCCATACTCTTTTACGGAATCGCTCCGATGTCCTCTGATGCTGATGTAAAATCGGATATGGTCAGAATGATATCGCTGATGTATCGGGTAGAGAACCAGGAGCATGTCCGGTAAATTCAACAGCTTTGCTAACTACCTTCGTTTTATTCCAACGCTGTACAGAAATCTTCCAAGCATTAACGCGACTGCGGAGTGCGTCAGAAGAATAATAGCCTGCATGAGTCCGCTCGGAAACACAAGGCTCAGTGTCATGATTCTTCCAACAGGCGGAACAACAACCTGAAGCCACCCGGAAGAAGGATATAGCGAAGGCATACCTGTCAGAAAACCAAGAAGCACCAAAGCGATGAAGAATAATGATCCTGCTGTACCGGAGGTAATTAAACCAAGCAGAGCTCCTGCGGAAACTGCCCAGATAACTGGTACGTACAACTCCGCCAGAACCTGAACCCAGGGGAATCGACCTGTCTCCGGAAGCGCAGCGATCACAGCTCCCGTGGTAAGAAAGTACATAACAGTGGCAACTGACAGGGTCGCAAGAAATGGGCCCCAGAAACCCGAAGATCTGCTTACCGGAAGAGAAAGAGAATTCCGGAACCAGAATGATCCCCAGAACCTGGAGAAGAACAGACAGGATTTAATACCAGCAATAAGAGTCAGCAGAAGAGACGCGTTCCAGATGGCAAGAACAGTTCGCTGTTCCAGTGTGAATATTCCAGTAACTCCCTGTGCTGAAAGATAGGCTTCCGCGTAAACCATGAAAGCGAGCATGGGGGGAAGAAGAAGATATGGTCCCATCCATCTGGTTCTGAGAAGAAGAAGAATACTGCTTTTGTAATAGAAGACCATCCTGCCGCTCATCAGATAGTCACAATTCTATCCGCATTTTCAAGAATAGGAGATGTTTTCTGTACAAGAGCCAGAACAGCCGCATTCTCAACAGCAGGGAGTATCAATGATAACGCAGCCCCAACGCGCGAAGTGGAGACATTCCGCAGGGGCTCATCAAGAACTGCGACCGATGGAGATGTGAGGAAAACAGGAGCAAGCGAGAACAACTGGAGCTGAGAAAGGTTCAGCTTTTCAGGATATTTCATGCAGGCATCCTGAAGTTCCATCCTTTCGCACCAGTCATGAACATCATCCTTAACCTTTCTTGAGGAAACTCCCCGAAGGAGAGAAATCTTCTGTATCAGTTGAGTTCGGAGAAAGATATCCTGAGCGTAATTGAAAGTCTGAAAAACAAAAACAGACTTTTCCCGAGATCTCATCGAACCGGGCTCTGCTCCCAGAATTCTTATGGAATCTCTCACAGATTTTCTGATACCCGCAAGGCATTTCATCAGGTTACTCTTGCCGCTGCCGGGCTCCCCGACGAGCGCAACAAGCTCACCGCGGTTGACTTCAAAAGAAAGATGTGGTATTCGCGGGGGATCGGAGTAACCGCCAATCGAAATGTATGGAGTCATTAATTCCTTTCAAAATGAAAACCTGAAACGGATAAATACCCTATGAAGAGCGTTACGACCACCCTGCTGCTTATTATACTGATTGCCGGGTGCGCTGAAAGGGAAAGATACACAGAGCGTTATCTGGATTCGGTCGGTCTTGTCCTGCATCAGAACAGGCCGGCTGAAGTAAGCGGGTTTCTAAAAAAGAAAGTCGAACCAGGGGATGCACTTGAATATCCTGATATGACAGGAATTAGAGAAATAGCATTTAAATGCAGCGCTGACGATTATGTTAAAATTGAGGAGAATCTTCAGGATTGCCTGATTCCGGTAGCAGTCACAACAAGTATATCTGACGTAATTCCCTCGGTGGAATATCTCCAGGACGGCATCATATGGAAGCCTAACTATCAGTGGTCCATGCGAGATGGATTCTGTTCCTTTACTGCTACTGTTTCAATCATGAATTCCACGGGAAGAGAGTGGTTTACAGAAAGCATTCTGATGATGGACATATTGAAAGAACCGGTCTGCAGGCTTTCTGACACACTCGTCATCCCCGGAGGAGAACTCGAACTTGGCTGGTGGCATGCAGAGGGAACCGCTCATCCTCTGAATCTGGTTTATGGATGGCCCATTTGTGCCGGGTGGAACCAGCTGATACCATGTCATGTGCCGGATGCGGGGCAGATAGTTCCTGCGGGTGAAAAAATGTCCGAATGGCCCGTCAGAACAGGAGATACGTTGTGGATTCAAGCCGAACACAGTGTTGAACTTCGTGAAACCATAGAACAGAATCCCGATGGATACAGCTGTATGCTTGAAATACGCAATGGCTCAGAAATGTATATGGAGATAAAAATCTCACATCCCGATATTCTCCCGAGGGGAGCTGAATTCGTGGAAGCGGAAGCATTTCCCGCTGTTCTGGATCTTTATCCCGGAGAGCAGGCGCTGCTGAAATACAGCCTTATATACGATGTATCATCTTGACCAATGGGTATTTGTTTGGTTAGTATAGCGGCCCAGCCCAAACAGACGGTGCGCCCGTAGCTCAATTGGATAGAGCGTCTGGCTACGGACCAGAAGGTTCCGGGTTCAAGTCCTGGCGGGCGTACCAAAGTGCCACCCACTGTTAAAAACGACATGGGGGCATCAGCCCTCTTTGTTTTGCAGGTTTGTCCCTGGAGCTAGATGCCACTTGCGGCACTTGCATAATTCTACAAGTTGATTCGGGGCAGGCTCTACGCTATAAACAGGGGCACTTGTCCGATGTAAAGATCTGTATTACAGCATTCCGACAGGAATACTAAGCACGCTTTCTGTAAGAGGAAGGCTTCTATCTGCTAAACAGATTAATCCACCTTCTCCTGTTTTTAGACCAAGTTTTTTCAAAACAGAAAAATGTCTGACCATCCGTTTTGAAGGTGATGCCGTCTTTTTTATCTCGACCGGGTGTATGACTCCATCCTTCAAAATCAGAAGGTCGATTTCCTTTTTATCTCTGTCTCTGTAGTAGTATAGAGGGGCTTGATAGCCGTTGTGAAGGTAGCTTTTCAATATTTCCACCACAACCCATGTTTCGAGAATGAACCCCGACATGGCACCAGATTCAAGCGTTTCCGGACTGGACCATCCTGACAAGTAGGAGCATAAGCCGGTATCCAGGAAGTAGAGCTTAGGACTCTTGACAAGTCGCTTTGAGAGATTTGAATGATAAGGTTCCAGGAGATAGATAATTCCGGAAGTCTTCAGTATAGAGAGCCATGCTTTTGCGGTGTTTGGAGCAATGTCCGCATCTCTTGCCATATCCGAATAATTGAGCAATTGACCGGTTCTTGCCGCACATATTTTCAAAAACCGAATGAAAGACATTTCGTCACCAACTCTTGCAAGATCCCGGACATCCCTCTGCAAATAGGTTTGCATAAAAGAGCTGTAGAACATACTTCTATCCTTCTTCTCCTTTATGGCAACATCCGGGAAAGAACCTCTCCAGATAATTCTGTACAGCTCTTTGAGCTTGAGAGAGGACATTCTTGTCTGTCTGATGTTCATATCTTTTGAACCCGGAAGAAAAGGATCAAATCGGCCAGCATTATCAGTCAGTTCAGTTCTTGAAAATCCCAGCAAATCCAATATTCCTACCCTGCCGGCAAGAGACTCAGAAACCCCTTTCATTAAGTGAAACTGCTGTGAACCTGATAGCCAGAAAGCCCCAGGCTTCTGTTCTGTGTCTGCTGCAATCTTGATATACGGTAATAACTCCGGGGCATATTGTATCTCATCAATGAATAGAGGTGGTTGAAACCGCTGCAGAAAGAGTCCGGGGTCACTTTTTGCAAGTTCCAGCGCAAGAGGATCATCCAGAGTTACAT